>NZ_CAUSFQ010000072.1:0-7187 GCF_963530955.1 Lancefieldella parvula
AGCTTTTACAGATGTAAACACAAGAGAATCTCAGCAAATTTATGCAACAAGAGATGGTCTCTTTAATGTTTCTTCCAAGAAGAACGTTGTGGTCTTTGTTTTGGATACCACTGATACAGCCTTTGTACAGCAAATCTATAACGAGTATCCCGAAACATTCGCCCATATGACAGGCTTTACCTGGTACAGGAACTCTGTTGGATCAATGATTCCTACACGATACGGAATTCCTTCTCTTGTCTTTGAAAATCGCCTACAACCCGGTCAATCATTTGGAGACTTTGTTAATGGTTGGGCGGACAACAGCCATTATCTAGATGACATCAATAAGCTTGGTTACTCCGTTGGCTTGTATACCGATAACTTCAACTCAATTTATACCGACTACATACACAACCGCACTATCAACTATCACGAGCTTCGTGGTCGTGGTTCAGAAAACCAGCTTAATGTGCTTGGTGCACTTCGCATTCTCTACAAGACGGCGTTCTGTAGAGATATGCCTTGGATGTTTAAGCCCCGCTTCTGGTATTACACCGAGGACCTCAACATGCGTATGATGAGAAAATTTACGTACGACGAGGTTGATATGTCTTCTCAGCGCTATAACGAAGATGACCTTAAGTATTATCAGGAACTCCAGCACTATGGCCTGTCTGTTCATGATGAAAACGATACAGGAAGCTTCCGCTTTATCCATCTTATGGGATCCCATGGTCCTTTCATCCTAAATAGAAACCTTGAGCGCCCCAAAGATCCAAGCGAAGAGAATGAAATTGAACAGACGAGAGGTGCTTGGAAAATCGTAGATGCTTATATTGCAGAGCTTAAGCGTCTTGGCCTCTACGAAAACACCTCTATTATTGTGACTGCTGACCATGGTCGCTGGTATCTAACACCAAACGATATTACAGAGACATCTGCTCCAGCAATCTTCTATAAACCTGCTGGTCAAAGCGCAGAAGAAGCCGAACAACCAATGCAGATTTCAGATGCTCCTGTCTGGCACTACGATATCTTGGCTCAAACGCTCAAAGATATGGGCGCAGATTCTCAGATGCTCTCTAACTACACCACTCCTCTTGATGAGTCTTATGAGGGAGAGAATCGTCCTCGTTACTACATTGAAACTATTACCGAGAATAACCGCGATGCAGAACTCAGAGAGTTTGTCATCAATGGCGATGCAACCGACTTTACTACCTGGAGTTTGACAGGAAATAACTGGAGATTAGTCTCCGATAAATAGCTCACAAACACAGAGCTAAAAGCTTTAGATAAACAAAAACGAGTCATTCTTACCACAGAATGACTCGTTTTTTAAGACATCTAGAATTGCAGAAACAAACTAATCTCTCTTGAGCAACTCGTTCCAGTCTGGAGTTGCAGAAAGAACTGTTCCTACAATAATGACAATGCAGCAAATTACAACCAGTGGAGATGGAATTGCTTCAGGCATAATTGTTGGCAGGATAATACCTGCAAGAGCTGCAAAAATGACCGACCATGCAGAGTAAGAAATGTTCAGTGCCATACCTCGAGAAGCACCGATGGCGTCAATTGCCTTGTAGTAGAAGAGATATGAGGCGGTACCTGCAAGAGCAGCAATAAAGACAACGCCATTAGCAGGAGTTAGTGCAACCTGTGCAGCAAAATCAACGGAACCGGCCAATGGCAAGATGAGAAGACCATAAGCAAACGCAGAGGTGGTTTCCCTAATTTGAAGAGCGGTCTCATTATCAACAGCATCGTCTTGCATACCCCAGGCCAAAATTACCGCCTCAGAGCCCCAGCCAAAGACACATGCAGCAACACCCAAGATACCCACAAGAACGTTTCCGTTACCCTCGCCTGCTGCAGTTGAGAGACCAATAACCATGACACCAACAAGAGCAACAATAAGGGCAATAACCTGCTTTAAGTTCATCTTTTCTTTGAGCAAAAGCCATGCCAAAACCGAACCAACTGCAGGATAAAAAGCTGAAATTGCAGCGGTGTAACCAGGTCCAATGGTGTTAATAGCAGCTAGGTAGCCACTCATACCAATTGGTCCACCCAGAAGTGCGCCAAGCATAACTACACGGCCACTCTTTGTTTTTGCTGCCTCAAGGGTGTCCTTAAGTCTGCCTTTCTGAGCCATCATGACTAAAAGAACTGCAGCGGCAAAGAAATCGTGCATGAATGCGCTGACAAATGACGCCTGAGCTGAATCAACATAAGGACTCATACCAAGAGCAACGCCAAGAATAACGGTATCAACCGCCCAAAGAATACCGCTTAAAAGACCGTAATACATAGTTTCTCCTTTTGCTCTTAGTTCTGAGCGTCTTCGTACCAAGAAAGAACACGATCAATATTGTTTGCAGCGTAGCGATAGTAAATGAAGAACCACTCGCCTACGTTCTCGCCCTCTGCTTCCTTAACCAGAGACCAGAGATACCAGCACCAACCAGCAAAGACTACATAGCTCCAGAAGTGTCTGCGCTGCTCAAACGTTGCCTCTTTTCCAAAGTAGTAATCAATAGCAGCATTAGCCTCATCGTCAGTAAGCTCACAGCAAACTGCGAAGGTACCAAAGTCATTAGCCTCATCTGACATGCCTGCATATTCCCAGTCAATAAGGCTGTAGGTACCGGCCTCATCAATCAAGAAATTCAGATAGAAGAAATCATTGTGTGAAATAACAATTGGATACTGATCTGCGTCTGCAAACTTCTTCAAGCGCAGGACCTTCTCGCGAAGCTCGTAGTAGCCAGGAATCTCAATAGGACCCTCTTCAAGCAGGAGTTTCTCGTAATTAAGACCCTCGTTGACAAAGTCAAAAGAACGATCAAGTGACGCGCCGCTATGATGCAGTTTATAACCCATCTCCATTGCGCGCTTGAGCTGCTCAGGATTATGAGGATCAAGATTCTGAGCGTTTTTCACAAACTTGGAAATCTTCCAACCTTCTTTTTGGTCCTCGTAAATAAAGGTGTTGTCTAGGCCAAGCTCACGAGCAAGTCGAAGACCAGCTTCTTCAGCTGCACGATCAACGAGTTTCTCGGTACCAACACCTGGATGCCTGTAGACATACTCCTGAGCATCATCACCATATCCCACAATAAAGTGAGCAGATAAATTGGTAAGTCCCTGTTTTAGAGGATAGAAACCGTGGATATCCTTCTTCTGGCAATGAAGCACCGAGACAATGTTGTCAAAAATCTCTGAGTCGATGTTCTCAATAAATGCTGGGTCAAACTGACGAAGTTCATCAAGGGAATCAAACTCGTAAATAACGCCGTCAGGATACTTTCTAATGGTCATAGAAAGCTCTTTGATATGACGGACGTAAATCTCTTCCCAGAGCATATCAACGGTTTCTGGCTTGTCGTAGACAGCCTCAAGAATATCTACAAACTTCTTTGAGAATTGCCTGTCAAAATAGACGTGACCAAGCATAATCCAAGAATTTGAACCGCCAATTTCTACGCCAGTAATACGTCCACCACGTCCTTCTTTAAGGCACCACTCATCAGTTTCTCCTGCGACATACGTTGCTGAGTAATAAGCCTCATAGACATAGTGCTCAAATGGATTCTGAGTAAAGTAGTCATCTGACGAGCAGATATACGTATTATCAAGCTGATCTTTTACATACCACAGCGTGGAATTGTTATTTCTTGTTGCATAATCTGGATTAACAACAATCTTGACGCCATACTTCTCCTCCAAATAGAAGAAGTACTCCTTCTTATAACCCACAACAACGGTGATGTCAGTAATGCCAGCTTCAAGCAACTGATGAATCTGACGCTCAATCAGAACTTCTCCACGAACCTTCAGGACACCCTTTGGCTTCTCATATGAAATAGGTGCAAAGCGAGAAGACAGACCAGCTGCCATAATAATGGCATTCTTAACCTCATAAGGTTTCAGAGCTTCAAGACCCTTTGGTGTGATGAGTCCCTCTTCAATAAGACCCTGGTCCTCAAGCGTTTTTACTGCTGAATTAACTGATCCCAAAGAAAGCTCAGTTTCTTCTGCAAGCTGTCTCTGATTGAGCTTCTCGTCAGAAAGAGCAATAGTTTTTAATACAGAAAACACGTTATTTGTTAGTGCCACGGTTCCTCCAAATGAAGACCAATTAACTGCGAAATAAACTTCCATACCAATTAACTTCAGTCATAATACTCCTATGTTCAAATTTATACAAGTATGAACATATTTTGAACATATTACCTTCAGAGGATTGTCAAAGACTGCCAATCTAACAAAAAACGGCACCTGAGATGCCGTTTTACCTTTTATGTATTGCTTTACAGGCGAGAAGACCCTAGTAAGGACCAAAATCCAAACGCGCTGGATAGTGGTTTTTACGCTTCTCAACTGGTGGCATTTGCATGTAATCGCCGTAAAGCATCCTAAGGAATTTATCATTTTGATTAGGGAACGCTACTTGAATTCCATCAAAATCAAGCTTATCGACAGGAAAAACCTCATCAACTGGATAGGTATTTACAAACCTATCCGTATCGTGCAGGTAGGCAATTCTTTTTGTCTTAACGTGAGCAAAGCGGTTGCGGGCTTCCTGCTCACGCTCATACATTTTCTGAGTAGAGAGATGCAGCAGTTTGCAAACTCCCCTACCCATAGTAACTGCTGCCTTTAAGAGCTTTCCTTTGATGCCGTCGGCCAAAATAACAGGGCGAGGAACGTCAACGAGGATGCGCATATGTGACCAGAACCACGCATCAAATGCCTGCTTCTGATATTCCTTCTCGTCATCTGAAACGTTATCAAAGCAGTAGACATCCAGAAAAATACCAAGATCAAGCGGAAGTGAAGCAAGTGCTTCTTCGCAGAACTGTGTTCCTTTGAGCATAATGCGCGTGGTTGGGAATGGATAGTTGATGTCCCTCTCAGTATTCATGATTGAATACTTTTCTGACCACTCTTTATCATAGATATCTAAGAGTTTGTTGAAGTCTTCTGCAGGAAGACAAACGTCGATATCATCATCCCAAGGAATAAATCCCTTATGACGAAGGGCGCCAATCGCGGTGCCGCCAAAACCAAAATAGCGGATGTTGTTGGCTTCACACGTGTCTACGAAGTCCTTTAAAATCATCAGCTCAACTTGCTGGAGATGCTTAAGCGTTTCTGTATCGTATGTGCGCATTATCGACCTTCATACATCTTCTTGTAGTAATCCTGATAATCACCGGAAACTACATTCTTAACCCACTCGCGGTTCTCTAAATACCAGTTGATAGTGGTAACAATACCCTCTTCAAATGGAGTTTCTGGATACCAACCAAGCTCTTCTTTAATCTTATCAGGTGCAATACCATAACGACGATCGTGACCCTTGCGGTCAGTAACGTAAGAGATTAGATCCTCAGTAATCTGAGTGTCCCCAGTGATTCTTGCAACTTCACTGATGATGCGCTTAACAATGTAGAGGTTGTTGCGCTCGTTGTGACCGCCAACGTTATAGACCTCACCAAGGCGTCCACCTTCAAGAACCATAGCAATTGCCTTACAGTGATCATCAACGTACAGCCAATCGCGAACATTAAGTCCGTCGCCATAGACAGGAAGAGACTTGTGTTCCAAGCAATTCTCAATCATCAGAGGAATGAGCTTCTCAGGGAACTGATATGGTCCGTAATTATTAGAGCAACGAGTAATTACTGCTGGGAACCCGTATGTATCATGCCAGGCCTTTACAAACATATCTGCAGAAGCCTTAGATGCAGAGTAAGGGCTATGAGGGCTCAATGGTGTAGTCTCACGGAAGAATGCCTCTGGATCATCAAGCGGAAGTGAACCGTAGACTTCATCAGTAGAAACCTGCAGGTATCTGTGGTCTCCGTAGGAGCCCTGGCCATCATTCCAGAAAGACTCTGCAACGCTCAGAAGAGCGACAGTACCCATAACGTTAGTGTCAGCAAAGGCACCCGGATCTTCAATAGAGCGATCTACGTGGCTCTCTGCAGCAAAGTTGATAACATAATCGGGATGATGAGCCTCAAACAACTGTGTCAGAGCCTCTTTATCCCTAATATCTACGTGAGCAAAGGTATAACGAGGGTCTTGATCATATTTCGAAAGGTTCTCAAGATTGCCTGCATAGGTCAGGGCGTCCACGTTCAAAATATGGATATCCTGATTTCTTTTGAGCATATAGTGGATAAAGTTAGATCCAATAAATCCAGCTCCACCAGTTACTAAATAGGTCTTCACACTAACCTCTTTCTACCTTCGAAAGATATGTCGCAAGAGCCTCTTGCCAAGGCCTCATACTATTTCCAATGGTACTCTCAAGATGCGCATTTACCAAAGATGAATACGCGGGGCGAGAAGCACTTTCTGGGTGCATCTCTTTCCACTGAGCAGAGGTTACCCTAGTAACCTTACAATCAAGATTGCTGCCAGCCATAATAGCCTCAGCAAAATCAGCCCATGAACATGTTCCCTCATTGGTAGCGTGATAGATGCCATAGTTCTCAGTAACCGCAATACATAAGATAGTATGAGCAAGATCATTTGCACTGGTAGGATTACCCACCTGATCATCAACAACACTAATCTCTGAATACTTCGAACCTAGGGTGCGCATAGTTGCTACAAAGTTCTTGCCAACATAGCCATAAAGCCATGCAGTTCTAACAACAAACGTTTGAGGATTTGTTGCAAGCGCAAGTCCTTCTCCCGCTAATTTTGAGCGACCATAAGCGGAAACAGGACAAGGAGCATCTTCTTCTGTGCGTGGAGAGCTTTCTTTGCCACTAAAAACATAATCGGTGGATACCTGAACAAGCTTTGTCTGAGTGGCGCTACAGGCACGTGCAAGATTCATAGGACCAAGCGCATTTACCGCAAACGCCATCTCAAAATTGCTTTCGCAGCCGTCTACATTTGTTGCGGCCGCACAGTTAATAACAAGGTCATAACGATCATGCTGGTCAAACCATGTATTTACCGCTTCTGAACTAGTAATATCAAACTCGTCTGCATCGGTATAGTCAACATCTGGATCAACAAACAACTTTGGAATAGGACCAATTTCAGAGACACCAGTCTCAAAAAGGCGTTTGAGTTCATTGCCTAACTGACCGTGAGAGCCAGTAATAAGAATTCGCATCTTACTCCCCTTTTTCAGAAGGAAGAATACGTCCCTCTGCAACGCTCTTGAGGTGCTC
>NZ_CAUSFQ010000073.1:0-7116 GCF_963530955.1 Lancefieldella parvula
CCATGGGTCACTACCTTATCTTTTGTTGTTGCACTAGCAATGAGAATTCAAGGGCCAAAACCATCTCTTCCCTACTCGTAGCAAAAATCAACCTGCATAAAAGTACCCGGCTATTCATATACATGAATAGCCGGGTACTGAACGTCTAAGAAATACGTCCTACCGCGTTATCGCCGCATGCTACAACCACACGCGCTACGATCTACCACGCGCGCTTACGCCTCCAAACTCTCCAGTTCAGAGAGCCAGAGCGAGCTCGAAGCATCGGATGGCATACGCAGGTCGCCGCGCGGAGACAGCGAAACCGAACCAACCTTTGGTCCGTCGGGCATCGCCGAGCGCTTAAACTGCTGCGAGAAGAAGCGGCGGTAGAACACCTTTAGCCAACGCACGATAGTCTCGTGGTCGTAAACCTCCTGGTCAGTGCCTGTACCAAACGCACGCTCGGCAAGACGCAGAACCTTGAGCGGACCGCTTCCGTGACGAAGCACATGGAACAGGAAGAAGTCGTGCAGCTCGTAAGGGCCAACCAGGTCCTCCGTCTTCTGCTCAATGGAACCGTCTGCCGCAGATGGCAGTAGCTCAGGAGAAACTGGTGTGTCCAGAACGTCACGAAGAACGTGAGCAATCTCGTCCTCACCCTGCTCCTCATACGAGTCTGCGCAGTAATCAACAAGGTATCTGACCAGCGTCTTTGGTACCGAAGCATTTACGCCGTACATGGACATCTGGTCACCGTTATACGTTGCCCAGCCAAGCGCCAGCTCGGAAAGGTCGCCCGTGCCAATGACCATGCCGCCCACCTGGTTAGCAACGTCCATCAGAATCTGCGTGCGCTCGCGAGCCTGGGCGTTTTCGTACACAACGTCGTGAACATCCTGGTCGTGGCCGATGTCGGCAAAGTGCTGCAGCACGGAATCCACAATGGAAATCTCGCGCAGGTCGGCGCCAAGCGACTGCACCAGCTCAATAGCGTTGGTGTACGTGCGGTCCGTGGTGCCAAATCCCGGCATCGTCACAGCTACAATGCCCGAGCGGTCGTATCCCAGCTGGTCAAACGCTCGCACCGTGACGAGAAGGGCCAGCGTAGAGTCAAGTCCACCCGAAATGCCAATAACCGCATGGTCAGAGCCAGTGTGTGCCAGTCTTGAAGCCAAACCGTGAGCCTGAATCGACAGAATCTCCTCGCAGCGTGTTGCGCGAGCGTCATCCATCGCGGGCACAAACGGATGCGGATCAACGTACCTGGTCAGCGGCGTGCGGATTGCAAGCTCGTCGTCACCCTCACCCTCGCCGTCAAACTCCAGCGAGAAATACGTGGTCAGATGCTTGTAATCCTCCGGCGTTGGAGCAACCTCAAACGTCGACGTGCGCCTGCGATCAGCCGCCAGCGACAGCACGTCAATCTCGGACACGGCAATACCCTCGCCAAACACGCCAGAGTCGGCGAGCACACGGCCATTCTCGACAACAAGATCATGGCCCGAGAAAACCAAATCGGTCGTTGACTCGCCCTCACCAGCACTTGCGTAAACGTAGCCGCAGATCAGATGCGCGCTCTGCTGCGCAACCAGCTGACGACGGTACGCGGACTTGCCGGCCAGCGCAGGCGACGCGGACAAGTTGCAGATCAACGTGGCGCCGGCGACGGCGTGCGCATTTGACGGCGGCATGGGCACCCAGAGGTCCTCGCAGATCTCCGCGCCCACAACCAGCTCAGGGATGGTGTCACACGCAAACAGCTGGTTGGTACCAAACGGCACCTCGCCCAGCAGACCAAAGTCCACACTGGTGACCGTCTTGGGGCCAGAAACAAAGTGTCGGCCCTCGTAAAACTCGTTGTACATGGGCACGTAGCGCTTGGGCACCAGGCCCAAAAGCTCTCCCCTAAAGAGAACGGCGGCGCAGTTGTAGAGCTTGCCGGCCACGCGAACAGGCAGGCCTAGCAGCAGCAACGCGTCGACGTCGGCCGTTCGGGCGGCAATGGAAACCAAGCCGCGCTCGGCAGCGTCCAGGAGCGCATCCTGCCAGAACAGGTCCTCGCAGGTGTAGCCCGTGATGCAGAGCTCGGGCAGCACGACCACCTTGGCGCCTCGATTACCTGCGGCTTCTTCGATGGCAGCCAGACAGCTCTCCACGTTAAACGCCACGTCGGCCACGCGGACGCGCGGCGTGATACTTGCAACTTTGATGAATCCGTCTTGCACAATGGCCTCCTTACATGCCGCTTGGGACAACGGGCGCCACATCCGACGACCACGATCCCAGCTGCGCGTTGGGGTTTGCGTCCAAGGTCAATGGCGAGAAACCCTGCGTACGGTAGCTACGAAGTGCGCCGACGGCAATCATTGCGGCGTTGTCGCCACAAACCGACATCGGGGGCACCGTCACTCGAACGCCCATACGACCAAAGGTTTCCTTATATGCAGCTCTGAGCGCGGGGTTTGCTGCTACGCCGCCACCCACGCAGAAATCGGAGACACCCGTCTCCTCAACAGCGGTTTTAGCCTTTGCAACCTGCACGTCAATAACAGCCTGCTCAAACGAAGCGGCCAAGTCTGGCAGATTGATGGCTCTACCTGCGCGATTCTCGCCCTCAATGTAGGTGATAACGGCGGTCTTTAGGCCGGAAAGACTAAAGGAATAGTCGCCGCTGTGCATCATTGCGCGCGGGAAGTGGATGGCCTTAGGGTTGCCCTGAGCTGCAAGTTTGCTGATTACCGGTCCGCCTGGATAGCCCAAGCCCAGTGCCTTAGCAACCTTGTCAAAGGCCTCGCCCACGGCGTCGTCAATGGTGGAGCCCAAAACCACGTAATCTCCCCAGGCACGCACGTGTACCAGCATGGTATTGCCGCCCGAGACCAGGCTTGCCACAAATGGCGGCTCCAGGTCAGGCGTCTCAAACAGGTTGGCCAGCAGGTGACCTTCCAGGTGATGAACGGGAATAAGCGGCAGGTCAGTGGCCACGCAGAAGCCCTTAGCAAACGCCACGCCTACAACGAGCGCGCCGACAAGGCCAGGACCTGCGGTAACACCAACGGCGGCCAGGTCAGACGGCACTAGTGTGTCGCATCCAAAGTGCGCACCCGCGCGGGCCATGGTCTCCTCAAAGAGACCCACAATAGCCTCGGTATGCTTGCGAGAAGCAATCTCGGGCACGACGCCGCCAAAGCGAGCGTGGAAGTCAATTTGCGTTGCGACAACATTTGCGCAGACCACGCCATGAGAATCCATAATGCACATGGCCGTCTCGTCGCAGGACGACTCCAAGCTGAGGATCAAATCCCCCGCCTCGCGGAGCGCCGTAAGCGTCTCTTCAGAGCGCTCACCTTCAACAATAGGCCACGGACGCACTGATGCGTGAGGCTCGGGGTTTCTCGCCTCAAAACCAGCGCCAACCGCCAAAGGCAGCTGCGCCGTCATCAAAAGCGCCGCACAATCCGGACCGTAATATCCCGGACGACGGCCAACCTCAGCAAATCCCAGCTTGCTATAGGCACCCTGAGCTGGAGCGTTATCCTCCTCCACCTCAAGGGTAATCGCGGATGCACCCAGCATCTGAGCGTCGTACGCCACGCGTTCTACCAGCTTGGATGCAATTCCTTGGCGGCGACGCTCGGGCGCGACCACCACTTCTTCCACCTCAAACTGAGCTCCTGCCAGACGACCGCCCGCAAAACCGATGACCGTTCCGCGGTCGTGAGCTAGCCACCAGCTGCGCCCAACGCCCGAAAGCTCGTCATAGAACGTCTGCTTTGACCAGGCCGAATGCGCAGCGTCGGCATATGTTGCCGCCTCAAGCTCCGCCACCTGATCCAGATCGTTCACCGTCATCGGACGAAGCTGCAGGTGAATATCAGCCAGCGCATCATCCACGCCGGTCAGGGCCACCGTTGCCGGCTCCTTGAGACCCAAACGCTTGCGCTCCGACTCCTCCGCGTCCGAAAGTCGCGTGTAAATGGGCAGCACCAGCGCCGGATCGCCCGCACCCGCCTGCTGATACTCGGGCATACACACCGCGCGTACCAGGCCTTCTCCTGTTGGGAACCACGTTGCTTCATCGGTGTATGTCGAGAAACCCGCGCGCTCAAAACGCTCACGGTACTTCAATAAGCCATTGCCCGTAAGCGTGAGCTGGTCCTTATCAGTCCTGCTCGACCACTCCTCCACACAGGCGTCTGCCTTGAGGACGGTCTCCACCGGGAACGTTCTATGCGCTCCAGCGTCATCCAGCAGGTAGATGCCCGGATAGACTTCGCCGCGCATGGCGTCTGCAACAACACCAACGGTACCGCGCACGCCTGCCTTCCATGCGCTGAACGCCATGGCATCAAGTGCGCTTGCGCCGTAAAGTGGCAGGCCAGAGCCGCACGCAATGCCTTTTGCGGTAGCCACGCCAATGCGTACTCCCGTGAACGATCCAGGTCCTCGACCTGCGATAACAGCGTCAACGTCGGTCATGGTCAGACCAGCAGCCTTAAGCACCTCCTGGACCGAGCCCACAAGCTCCACGTTTGCCTGGCGACGGCACAGGTGATCCGTTGACGCTAGCACCTCAACGTCAAACCCGCCGTCCGCGGCCGCTACGCTGTCCGCCGCAGCGGCATCACGCCTGGTCAGACGCGCGACCGTACACGCCAGCATGTCTGTAGACGTATCAACCGCAAGCACTACGTTTGTTTCATTTTTTATAGCAAGCATAAACACTCTTCTCGGCGTAAAAACGCCTTGTATCACGCCAATATTTCTTCTTGTAACTCTATAACTATACGCCAAGCCACGCCCGCAAACAGCGCAAGTCCCAACCCCGCAAAACTTTTATGCACCGACTTATCTACCGGCGCGTATATACATCAGTATCTAATCAAAACCTTGGCTGGCGATAAACACTTTGAAGCCCATACTCTACACGTAAACTGCGAAAGTGAATAAAAATGATTGCTATAGAGAATTTACGGTTTCCACCCTATTGCTCTAGGCAATCTTGCTATTTGGTTTATAGTTAATCCATCAGCGCCCACCCAAGGCTACGCAATGCGTCCTGAAATGCGGTGGGCCATTTTCATAACATTGAAAAACAGAAAAAAGGCAGCTCACCCAGAGCTGCCTTCAACGCACACTATGTCTCCGCAGCATCTAGACTGCGTGCTCTGTCTCAGCTCCCTTTTCCTCCTTGAGAAACTGCATATCCAGAGCCTTAATAAACGGCAGGTAGATTGCCATATCAATCAAAATCAATACGAGCTGAAGTAAAGCGCCCTGCCATCCGCACAGAAGAAATCCCGAGATCAAAGGAGGGGTACTTCCAGGCAGCATAATGCCGTTGCACAGAGGCACCAAGCCGGCGCTCATTGCGGACCACGCAATTAAAACGTTAACAACCGGCGTAAAAATCAGAGGAATTGCCATGATGGGATTCAAAACTATCGGCAGTCCATACATAACCGGCTCGTTGATACCAAAAATACCAGGCACAATAGAAATCTTTGCAATGTCTTTTGCACGGCGAGAATTGCAGAACAAAAATATCACAATCAACAGTGAAAGGGTTGATCCTCCGCCACCAAACAGCGCAAAGAACGCATCAAACTCTCGATTGATAATGTTGGGCAGTGCTGTTCCAGCTGCAAAAGCAGCCTGGTTTTCCAGTGTAAGCGCGGTCAAAATCGGCGTAAAAATAGGGCTCGTAATGTTTGACCCGTTAATGCCAAAGAACCAGAAAATGCCCTGAATGATGTAAGCAATCGCCAGAGCCCACACGGTTCCACCAAGCATAGTCAATGGTGTCTGTAGCATCAAATAAATGCAGGTAAACGCATCTCCCCAAGGGGTAAGCGCAAACAAAACGCTAATCGCCCACACTGCAGCAAACGTGAGCGCCATTGGAACCAGAGCACTAAACGCAAGCGAGACAGACGTAGGAACGCCCTCCGGCATCCTAATAACCCAGTTCTTCTTGATAGCAAATCCAAAAATGGATACCGACAAAAAGCCTACGATAATCGCTACAAACACACCCCTCGCACCGGTCCACGCAAGAGGAATGCTCTCCACCAAAAATGGCTGAGAAGCTCCCTGGGGCAAAAACTCAGTCACCTGAGGCATCAAAATAAACCAGCTGACGAGCGAAACCATACCAGCAGAAACTCGATCCTCTAAACCAAGTTGATCAGCAAAGTTGTAGCCAATCTCGAAAGACAAAAATATTGCCATGAGCGAAACAGTGCAAGCAGAAGGAATGGCCAACAGCGAGAAAAGCGACTTGCCCTGAATCGTAGTGGACTTCAAGAAATCAACCCACGCTGGGATTGGCAGATTACCTACCAGCGTAAACATTGATCCGATAATAAGGATTGGCATGAGCATGGCAAACGAGTCGCGCATAGTAAGAAGATATTTGTTCTTACTCACCAACTCTGCCATTGGCATAAGCTTTTTCTCAAGGCATTCCGCTACATTCATATAGTCCCCGGCGTATCTCCTAAAATAACGATGTGAATCACAGGGTAGAATCATATATCAAAGACAATTGTTACTTCCAAAAACAAGACTATTCTTTACAAAAAACCTGGCGAGAAGATTACTCCTTTCGCCAGGCGACTAACCTGTCAGTTCTTGCTGCAGCACGCGACCGCCTGCGACCACGACCCGCTACTTGCTCGTTAACCGCTCGATGAGCTTGTTGATCTCCCACTCGGTCATGCCCACATCGGTCAGATACTTGCGAGCTCCAGCTGCGTAATCTGCGCCGTCGAGTGAACCGTACGTAGGCACCCCAGCAATGCAGCGAGCGATGTCGTCGAACTTCACGTCAACAACGGCGTCGTAACGAGCCTTATCGTCCTTCTCGTTAATGCCGTAATAGTTGTCGTAGGTAATCATGTAGTCATCGCGCATCTCGTCGTAGGATGCGCCGCAAAGTGCCTCGAGAAGAGCGCAGACAAAGCCCGTACGATCCTTACCCTCGGTGCAGTGAATAAGGTAGGGTCCCTTATGCAGAATTATCTCGCGCAGACCCGCTACCAGGCGATAAGCATATTGGCCACCACGATAATTGGCGTTGAGGTTAAGGGCCGCAACATTTCCTGCGTCGTAAAAGATCTGGTGCCACGTAAT
>NZ_CAUSFQ010000074.1:0-7029 GCF_963530955.1 Lancefieldella parvula
AAAAGCTCCTTGTCTGAGCTGGTAGCCAAAAATCTTGAGACTTCTGTCATTTCTGTTGATGCAATGCAGGTCTACCAAGGCATGGATATTGGTACCGCTAAAACTCCTGTTGAGGAGCGAGAAGTTCCTCTTCTTATGGTAGATTGTGCCAACATTTCAGAAGAATATTCGGTACAGATGTTTCAAGTGGCAGCCCGTGAAGAAGCTCATAAGCTTATTAAAGCTGGTAAAACACCTGTTTTCTGTGGCGGAACGGGTCTTTATCTTGATTCGATTATCGACCAGATGGAGTTTCCCTCAGGGTCAATCGAGTCTCCTGTAAGAACTCGTTATGAAAAGCTTGCTCAAGAGCTTGGTGCTGAGGGTTTGCACGAACTTCTCGCCACAAAAGATGCAGCAAGTGCAGAGCTCATCCATCCAAATAACGTACGACGCGTTGTAAGGGCTTTAGAGCTCTTGGAAGAGGGCAAGTCGTATGCAACTCATCATGAGGGCCTAAAGGCTCACACACCGTACTTTGACGCCCAGATATGGGGTCTTACGATGGACCGTCAGCGTCTTTATGAGCGCATAAACCTCCGAGTTGATCTTATGTTTGAGCAAGGGCTTGTTGAAGAGGTTCAAACGCTTATTGAGTCAGGTCTCTCTGAAAATTGCACGGCTGGGCAGGCAATTGGCTATAAAGAGTTCTTTGCATACTTTGCTGGAGAGCAATCGCTTGAGCAAACACGAGAGCTTATTAAGCAGCATACCAGGCAGTATGCAAAGCGACAGATTTCTTGGCTTAAACGAGACGGTCGAGTCAGGTGGCTTGATATGGACCAGCTCACAGCCAAGGATGCACTCGAGCTGATTCTTGCGCAGCATGCTGACGTACAATGCCAGTAGGCACATCAAAAAACTAACGTATTTACCTTGTCTTAGATGGGGAGTTTATGGGTCGTTTTGTTCCATTTTCTACAGCTCCTAAAGTTGAACGAGCAATTCTTGTAGGCGTTGATTGCGGTAAAAGCGACTGGTCGCTTGAAGAATCAATGGACGAGCTTGAGCGTCTGACCCAAACTGACGGCGCTGAAGTCTTTATGCGTCTTACGCAAAAACTTGATGCACCTATCCCTAAGACTTTCATTGGCAAAGGTAAAACTGAGGAACTTGTTTCTCTGGTAAGAAACACCAATACTGACGTTGTCATCTTTGATGATGAACTCACGCCTTCTCAGCAATCTAATTTAGAAAAATTACTTGGCGAGCCTGTTAAAGTAATTGACCGTACAGCGCTTATTCTTGATATTTTTGGTATTCACGCACGCACCAAAGAAGGAAGACTGCAGGTACAGCTTGCACAGCTTCAGTACGTACTTCCAAGGCTTCGTGGCATGTGGAGTCACTTGGTAGGCGAGCAAACACGTGGTGGCATTGGTAGCCGATTTGGCCAGGGTGAGAGCCAGCTTGAGGTTGACCGTCGTCTTATTAGAAAGCGCATTTCAACTCTTAAAAATGAGCTTAAGCAGCTTAGCCAAAGGCGAGAAGTTCAGTCTAAGTCCAGGTGGAATTCTGGAACGTTTAGTGTCTCACTTGTTGGATATACCAATGCTGGTAAATCAACACTTTTGAATCAACTCACAGGCGCGGATGTATATGCAAAAGACGAACTCTTTGCAACTCTTGATCCAACTACCAGAGCGCTTTCTCTTGATGAAGGCAAAAAGATTGTTCTTACGGATACTGTTGGATTTATTCAAAAGCTCCCAACTAATCTGATTGAGTCTTTTAAATCAACACTGGTAGAGGCTCAGGAAGCTGATCTTCTTCTGCTCGTTGCTGATGCAACTGATAAGAATCTTTCAAAAGAAATAGCAGTTGTTCGAAGTATTTTGAAAGACATCGAGGCCGATAAAAGCGATCAGATTCTTGTTTTAAATAAGATAGACCTACTTGATGAGCAAGAGCTTCAAATGCTCAGAGCGCTCTATCCAGAAGCTGTGTTTATGTCTGCTCAGGAAGGTATGGGCATTAACGGCCTTCTCCACAAGATTCAAGAAATAGCTAGTGCCGGCGACAAGGTGGTTAGTGCACTTATTCCGTTCAACAAAGGCGCTCTTGTTAAGTCTGTTCATGAGAGATGTCAACTTTTGCACGAGCAATATGTTGCTGAAGGTCTTTTACTGTCAGTTAAAGCCGATACGTATATGCAGGCACTTTTAGAGCCGTACGTGGTGTCAGAAGACGATATTCTGACTGACGAATGATGCAATAAGCAGCAAAATTGGTTGATGCAAAATGTAAATGAGAAGTGAATGTCTTCCCATCTCTGTTATGAGGGGAAGAGAGAACCTTCTCATCCAGTTGGGATATCCAGCTTCTTTAAACTGTCTGTTAAAAGCAGCACCACTTAAATACAAGAACAAATAGGGGAGTAATGGGTAGTAATCTCCTGATGAAAAAGATGGAGAAGGAAATCCAGTCCAGGCTAAATATGGTGTTTGGTATAACTCTTTAGGTAACGAGAAAACCATGTTCCCGATACCAATGTGTCCTGTAGAAATTGGAATACAAATGACAAAAATTAAAAGTAGAAGAATTGCCGCGGAATATCCTTTTGGTGGAACAGCGAAACGTGAAATAAGAGCTTCTACCAGGGTGCATGAGGCCATACAAAAGAAAATTCCAAACGTAATGGGAGTATCAACTTTTGCAAAGGTAGTTGCTGCAAATATTGCTAAGGCTACAAGACCATAAACTCCCGCACGTTTAAAAGGATCTTTAGAGAAGGCGCACATACAACCAGCAATAAAAATAAAAGGATATGAGATTGATGGTATCCAGATTTGCATAAGCAGAGGTGTAAACCACGTAAGCTTAACGTGCGAAATAAAGAACAAATCATAGGTAAAGTGAAACAGAATCATTGAAACTACCGAGATACCTCGTATAGTGTCAAAAAACGTTATTCTCCCTTTGGTTTGTCTTAACTCAGCACCCATACTATGACTAAGAGATTGATCTAATAAGTGCAGTAACCCTACCTAGAATGACAGGATTTTGTACGTAGATTGGCTCCATAAAGTCATTTTCTGGTTGAAGACGAATGCGATCGTTTTCTCTGTAGAACGTTTTAACTGTTGCAGAATCATCAATAAGAGCAACAACGATTTCTCCATCATGGGCATCTTGCTGCTCTTTTACAACAATATAATCGCCGTCAAAAATACCAGCATTGATCATTGATTCTCCGCGAACACGAAGAATGAAAGAACTTGAATCCCCAACAATGCTAGTTGGTAGAGATAGAGATTCTTCTACGTTTTGCTCAGCAAGAATAGGAGTACCAGCAGCAACACGCCCTACAAGAGGAAGGCTAATCACATTATTAGCTATGTCTTGAGTAATGGGGGCAAGCTTTGCTGTATCAGAAGTGTTAGAAGCCTGAGGAACAATCTTCATAGTACGAGGCTTCTTTGGGTCTCTATCAATAAGTCCAAACTGCTCAAGAACTTTTAAATGCATGTGGACAGTTGAAGGAGACGCAAGATTAACAGCAGCGCCAATCTCTCTTACTGAAGGGGGATAGCCATGTTGATCTGTGTAAGAACAGATGTATTCATAAATTGCTGCCTGACGCTTGCTGAGTTTGCCCTTTGGCATATGAGCCTCCTTTTTCTTTTTAATAATAATACACGTGTTCTAAAAAATAATCAAACGAATGTTCTATTTTTTTCTTGACACGAACAAACGTACTAAATATTATTAGTACAAACGTTCGGACATGACTTTTTGTCCGGTGTATTGGATATAACTAGTTCCGTAAAAACTATTACGGAAGGAAATGATATGAGGCGTATGTATCAGTCAAGCGGAACTTCAGCTCTTGCTTCTTATAAGCCTGCATTTAAGGTAATTAACGGTGGAGGAAAGAAATGTTCTGTTACACCTCAGCAAGAGGAAGTTTCTTACGTAAAGGCACTAACAAATAAAGAAGCTTTTGTTGCTGGTCTTATTATTACTGCATCGTTTGTTTTGATGTTTGCAATTTCTTTTCTTCGCACAACCGCTCTCAATTCATTTGCTACATCTGTAATGGATAGCGCTTCACAAACAATTACCGTTCATAGCAATGACACACTGTGGTCAATTGCAGAGAGCAATCCTATTGAGGGCGTCTCTACAGAGCAACAAGTAAGCTGGATTAGAGAAAAAAATAATCTTGATTCTTCTCTTTTAAGAACTGGACAAACTCTAGAGATTCCTTCTGTATCTAAATAGTAAATATTTATGTAAATTTCTCTCGGAATTCTGTGTTGATAACACTTAATACCTGCGTAAAATGGTATCTTCCTTTTATACGAAAAAAGGGGATTCCATGCGTTGTCCAAAATGCGGTCACGAAGAGTCAAAGGTTATTGATTCTCGCTCATCCGAGAATAACGATGCCATTAGAAGGCGTCGCGAGTGCATGTCCTGTAAGTTTCGTTTTACAACCTATGAGCGCTTAGAAGAGATTCCTATCACCGTTGTGAAGAAAGACGGTCATAAGGAGCCTTTTGATAGACAGAAGCTCATGAGAGGCCTTGTTGCTGCAACAGTAAAGAGAGATATCTCTGTTGCTTCTCTTGATCATTTTATTGATGGAATTGAGTCTCAGATTAGAGACAAAGGTCAATACGAGATCAAATCTGAAGATCTTGGAAGCATTGTGCTTAAAAACCTGGTTATGCTTGATAAAGTTGCATACATTAGGTTTGCTTCTGTCTATAGAGACTTTAAAGACGTTGATGAATTTAGCGCAGAATTAAGGAGCCTGAATTAATGAGCAATTTTGACATCCAGCTACCTATTAAACGCCTTGATCCTACGGTTGAACTTCCTTCATACGCATATACCGGAGATGCTGGATTAGATCTTAGAAGTGCTGAAGATGTTGATCTTGCTCCTTTTGAGCGCAAACTTATTTCTACTGGTTTAGCTATTGCAATTCCTGATGGCTATGCAGGATTTGTTCAGCCAAGAAGTGGCCTTGCCCTTAAGAAAGTCCTTTCTATGGCAAATACTACAGGACTTATTTACGCTCATTATCGTGGTTAGCTTAAAGTTTGCGCTATTAACTTAGATAGCAAAGAAACTATTCACATTGAGCGTGGAGAGCGTATTGCTCAGCTTGTTATCCAGCAGGTTCCTGTTGTTCAGCTTGTTGAAGTAGACGAGCTAGACGCTACTGATCGTGGTACTGGTGGCTTTGGTTCAAGTGGCGTTCAATAATTTCTTAGTTTGGTGATAAGCGCTGCGGCGTTCTTTAAGGTGGCTGAGCGTGGTAGCACTCCCGCTCAAGAATTTAGGGCTGGAATTACAACATTCCTCGCAATGGCATATATCATTGCAGTAAACCCAGCCCTTCTCGCGGCTGCAGGCGTGCCAATTTCAGCAGCTATTACTGCAACTTGCCTTGGTGGCGGTGTAATGACCATTCTGATGGGTCTTTTTGCAAATCGTCCACTTGCGTGTGCATCTGGCATGGGTGTTAATGCTGTTGTTGCATTCTCCTTAACTCCAATTGCTGGAGGAGACTGGCACGCAGCAATGGCAGTAATCTTCATTGAGGGCATTGCAATTTTACTTTTAGTTCTTTGCGGCCTTCGTGAAGCTATCATGGATGCAATTCCTGTAAACCTACGCCATGCAATCTCAGTTGGCCTAGGTCTTTTTATTGCTCTGATTGGTCTTAAGAACAGTGGAATCATTATTGCCAATGAGTCGACTCTTGTTGCTTTGGGTGATATTTTCTCTCCAACCTTTATCGTTGGAGTAATTTCTATCGTTGCCACAGTTGTTCTTTACTCTGCACGCGTTAAGGGTGCTCTTCTTATTGGTATTATCCTTGCGGTACTTATTGGTATTCCGCTTGGCGTAACGTCAACTCCAACAGGTGTTGTTTCTGGTCTGGATTTTGGTACTTTTGGTGCCCCATTCCTTACCGATGCTTCTGGCGTTATGGGTATCGTCAAAGCTCTGACTACTCCAGTCCTACTTGTATTTGCTTTCTCCCTGATGATGTCCGACTTCTTCGATACCATGGGCTCTGCAATGGCTATCGCTAAGCAGGGTGACTTCCTTACTGAGGATGGCAACGTTAAGGACATTAAACAGATTCTCATTGTTGACTCTGCTGCTGCAGCTGCAGGTGGTCTTTTCGGTGCATCTTCCATTACCACCTTCATTGAGTCTGCATCTGGCGCTGCTGATGGTGGCCGTACTGGTCTTTCTTCTGTTATTACAGGCCTTCTATTCATCGCAGCGGCCTTCATTGCTCCACTCATTTCTATCGTCAGCTCTGCAGCAACCTGCGGTGCACTGGTACTGGTTGGCTTCCTGATGATGTCTGAGGTTACAGAGATTGATTGGAATGATCTTCTCGAGGGCTTCCCAGCATTTATGGTTATCGCTGGCATTCCAATGACTTACTCAATTTCTGATGGCATTGGTTTTGGTTTCATCTTCTATGTTGTCGTTGCACTTGTAACTGGCAATGTTAAAAAGGTTAAGCCTTTGATGTGGGTAGCAACTCTTGCATTTATAGCTTACTTTATCATCGCTAACTAGCTTTAAACTACTAGGGGAGGCGCGTTCAAGATGGGGGGTCTTGACGCGTCTCTTTTTATGTATGAATAGATTGTGTACAATTTATTTTTTATTGATAACTGATAATGATTGTCACCAGTAGGGTATAACAAAGCCAGTTTCGATTTATACGATTGGAGCCAATCATGGCAGATGTTATTGTTAAAGACCTTGTGATTGTTGGTGGCGGTCCTGCAGGACTTTCAGCAGCAATTTATGCAAAGCGCGCTCTTCTCGACACTGTTGTTTTAGAGAAGCAGGCCGTTGGTGGTCAGGTTATCACTACAACTGAGGTTGAGAATTACCCTGGCATGCCAAACACTGATGGCTTCACTATTACAGACACTCTTCAGAAGCAGGCTACAGACCTCGGCGCAGAGATTGTTATGGCTAATGTCCTCTCAATCGTTAAGGATC
>NZ_CAUSFQ010000075.1:0-6982 GCF_963530955.1 Lancefieldella parvula
GGACTGTGGCTCCGTAGGTCGAGGGTTCGAGCCCCTTTTCCCACCCCATTCGAAACGTTAATTGGATCGTTAGCTCAGCTGGTAGAGCAGGGGACTCTTAATCCCAAGGTCCAGGGTTCGAACCCCTGACGATCCACCATTTGAATTTCAAACCCCGGCATGCGTCGGGGTTTTTATTTTTTGTGAGTCACTAGTTTCTAATTGTTTGTTGCGAGGGATTGCGTCATACTGAAGTCTCCATGATTTTATTGTAGTTCGGAGGACTCGCCGTGATTTACACAATGACGCTTAATCCCGCGCTTGACTATGTCATGCACCCAAACACATTGGACATGGGTTTTACCAACCGCTCGTCATCAGAAGAGCTGCACTGCGGTGGTAATGGTATTAACGTCTCTACGCTTCTCAATGAGCTTGATAAGGTCACCGTTGCCATGGGCATTGTCGGTGGGTTTACCGGTGAATACCTGCTGAGTGATCTTCAGCGTCAGGGTATTCCAAGTAACTTCGTCAAGCTGGATTCAGGCTTTACCCGCATTAATGTCAAGCTTAACGGCATTGTTATGACTATGGTCAACGGCAATGGTCCACGCATTCCGGAGAAAAAGGTTGATGAGCTGCTGGAGCGCATGGATGTTGTTGGCGCAGGTGACACCCTGGTTCTTACCGGTTCTATTCCAAGCTCGCTTCCAGAGGATATTTACACTCGCCTTATGGCTCAGCTTGCTGGTCGCGGTATTCAGTTTGTTGTTGACGCTCCTGGTCAGCTGCTTATGGAGGCTATTAAGGCTCAACCATTCCTGATCAAGCCTAACAACCACGAGGTCGGCCGTATCTTTGGTGCAAGCCCAGAGACTCCAGAAGAGTGCATTCCATTTGCAAAGAAGCTCCAGGACGGCGGCGCTCGCAACGTTATCGTTTCTTGCGGCGGTGCAGGTTCGCTGCTCCTGGACGAGTACGGTACTGAGCACATTGTCCCAACTGCAAAGATTCGCCTTGTTAACGCAACTGGCGCTGGTGACTCCATGGTTGCAGGCTTTTTGGCAAAGACTACTGCTGGCTACGATTACGACACTGCGCTTATCTACGCTTCTGCTTGCGGTACGGCAACTGCAGCAAGCCGAGGAATCGCAAAGCGCGCAACCATCGACCGCGTTGTTACTGCTCTCTACAAGAAGATGGGCCGAGAAATGCCTGCCTCTATTGCAGAAGAGATTCAGCTTGCTCGCAAGAAAGAGGAGAGCCGCGAGGGTAAGTCTTCTTGGCTTGCAGATTCTGAGTAGTAATCGCAGCTAGAACACGTAGTTCTTTTGGCGAGAAACCCTCAGACGGTGCACTTTCGCCGCGTAAGAAATACTGAGCGTTTTGACTATTGTTAACGTACAAACACTTGGCAAGAAGGATTTTCTCGCCAAGTGTTTTTTATTGAAATTTATTTAAAGATACTCACAACGTAACAGGTCAAAAAAATGTTACCCTGTAAAAAGACAGGTTAGTTTCTGCGACTATTGTCCTGTGTTGATAGGCTTGCAGAACGTTATACACCGCTAAACGGACAATGATAGGAGCATGTATGTTTGAGGGAGTCAATGCATCCAACGGAATCGGCATCGGTACTGCTCAGGTTGCCGTAGATCCAGACCTCACTTTTACTCCGCACACTGTTGAGGACACTGCTGCAGAGAAGGTTCGTTACGCAGAGGCAGTAACTAAGTTTATTGCACAGACTAACGCACAGATTGAGCGCATGACCAAGACAGTAGGCGAGGAAGCCGCTGCTATTATGGGTGCTCACATTGAGTTTGCTGAGGATGAGGGCATCAAAGAGGCTGTTAACGGTGCTATTGATGGCGGCACCTGCGTTGAGCAGGCTGTAAGCGACGCCTACGACATGTACTACAACATGTTCCTTGGCATGGAGGATGAGCTCTTCCGTGAGCGCGCAGCAGACGTTGCTGACGTCAAGACCGGTCTTCTCGCTGACCTGCTTGGCAAAGAGGTTGTTGACCTCTCCACACTTCCAGAGAACTCCGTCATTGTCTGCCATGAGCTGACTCCTTCTATGACTGCAGACATTGATAAGGACCACGTTGCAGGTATTGTTACCGAGACTGGTGGTCGTACTTCTCACTCCGCAATCATTGCTCGCGCTCTTGAGATTCCTGCAGTTCTTTCTGTTCCTAATATCACTTCTGAGGTTGCAACTGGCAACGCTATTGTTGTCGACGGCACTAACGGCAAGGTTGTTGTTAATCCTTCTGAGGCTGAGCTTGCTGAGTACAAGACTCAGGCTGAGGCTTATGCTGCAGAGAAGGCCGCTCTTGAGGCTTACCGTGGCAAGGAGACCGTAACTGCTGACGGCATCCAGGTTCTGCTTGTTGCTAATATCGGCAACCCAGATGACGCTAACGGCGCAGTTGACGCTGACGCTGAAGGCATTGGTCTGTTCCGCTCCGAGTTCCTGTTCATGGACGCAAAGGAGCTTCCAAGCGAGGAGGAGCAGTTTGCTGCTTACCAGAAGGTTGCTCTGCGCATGAAGGATAAGCCTGTCATCATCCGTACCCTTGATGTC
This sequence comes from Lancefieldella parvula, assembly GCF_963530955.1. Classification (GTDB taxonomy): domain Bacteria; phylum Actinomycetota; class Coriobacteriia; order Coriobacteriales; family Atopobiaceae; genus Lancefieldella; species Lancefieldella parvula_A. The sequence continues at coordinate 2,573 of NZ_CAUSFQ010000075.1, forward strand.
GGCGGTGATAAGGAGATTCCTTATCTCAACATGAAGGCCGAGGAGAACCCATTCATGGGCTTCCGCGCTATCCGTTACTGCCTCAACAATGCTGAGCAGTACAAGGTTCAGCTCCGCGCTCTTCTCCGCGCATCCGCATTTGGCGATATCAAGATTATGCTTCCTCTTGTTACTACTGTTGACGAGGTCCGTGAGGCAAAGGCTCTTGTTGAGGAGTGCAAGCGTGAGCTTGACGCTGAGGGCGTAGCTTACAACAAGGACATTGAGGTTGGCACCATGATTGAGACTCCATCTGCATCTCTGATTGCAGATAAGCTGGCTCGTGAGTGCGACTTCTTCTCTATTGGTACCAACGATCTCATCGGTTACACCATGTGCGCTGACCGCGGCAATGATCGCGTTGCCTACCTCTACGAGGTCTACCAGCCATCCGTTCTCCGTTCCCTCAAGTTCCTCATCGGCGAGGGCAACAAGGAGAAGATCATGGTTGGTATGTGCGGCGAGGCAGCTGCAGACCCACTGCTCATTCCAGTCCTGCTTTCCTTTGGTCTGGACGAGTTCTCCGTTTCTGCACCATCTGCCCTGCGCACCCGCAAGACCATTGCTGCTTGGACAAAGGCTGAGGCAGACGAGCTTACCGCTCGCGTTATGGAGCTTGATACCGCAGCTGAGGTTAAGGCTCTGCTTGAGCGTGAAGCTCGCTAAGTTCTAGTCGTAAAGTCTTAGCCTACACGATACAAATTCAGGGGCATCTGCGCTGGCAGGTGCCCCTGTTTCTTTAACGTTAAACCTTTTGGCGAGAAGATCGATCTTCTCGCAATGCGCAACCAGCAAAGCCCGAGCCGCGAAGCGCGACCTACGGCGCAGGAGTCGCTCTGTGCGCTAGGGAACAATCACGGAAAGTGCAGCGGGAATAACTTCAATGACAAACTGCTCTGCAAAGGGAAGCTCTTCTCCGTCTACCTGAATTGGGACAGGCTTGTGGAAAGTTACCACTGCTTGCTTGAGGTGGCGCTCCTCAATGATGCGGGAGTTGACGTGTTTGCCAGCCCTAGCCAGGCCAAACAGAGCCAACAGGTGAGGAATGATAGGTACTTTAGTGTTGTAGCAGACGGTAAGAAGGCCATCGTCAGGCTGCGCATGCGGACAGACCTTAAAGCCACCGCCATACGTAGGGCCAATCTGGAAGGCCATGATAAGCGCTTGAAGATCAATGTCCTTCTCGCCATCAAACGAAACGGTGCAAGGGTAACCCTTGCTACCTGCAGCCATAAACTTGAGACCCGAGGTTAAGAAGAGCGCCTCGCCCTCGGTAGAGGAGTTGTTCGCGCGGCGCTTTGTGGTGTCGGCTGCAATAGCTGCATCAAGTCCAAACGACATGGTCTCCATGAAGTAGACGTCGTTGATGCGACCAATCTCTAGCTGCTTAACCTTGCCGCGAACCAGCTGTGCAAACGCGCCTTCGGGGTCGTTAATTTTCATACCCAGAGTGCGTGCATAGTCGTTTCCCGAACCCATAGGGATAATGCCAAGCGCTGGACGAACCTCTGGCGATAAGGTCATGAGGCCGTTGACCACCTCGTGGATGACGCCATCTCCGCCAAGTGCGACAACCGTATCAAAGTCCGCAGCTTCTGCGGCCATGACACGCGCATCTCCCATAGCTGTGGTGAGCTTGAGCTCGTATCCGTCTGTTGCAGCAGAATAGCTGGTTAAAAAGTGGCGAGCAAACTCTGCACCAGCAGCACCTTTACCGCTATGAGCAGCCGGATTAGCAATGATAAGCGTGCGTCCAAGAGGGGATTGAGACATATTGCACCATTTCTACAAGCGCTACTGTTGAGCGCGCTGTTACTAAATAGTCTTGTCACCACATATCAAAATAAAATAGTGGAGAAAACAGTTCAACAACGTTTCAAGTTTAAACGGCTTTGTCTGTCTGTGCTAGGATAAACCATACAGAAATCGGTAGAAAAGGATAGCGCGTGAGCGAGTCTTCAACACAAACTAATAATGCGCAGGACACAAGCGTAGTTTCTGCCAATACTAATAGTGCAAGTCTTGTTGCTGTTTCTGCTCGAGATGCATGGTATCCAACACATCAGCGTGACCAGTTCATTTTGCGTCAGCTGGTAAGTAAAGACTTTAAGCTCAAATATCGCCGTTCCATTTTGGGCGTTGTGTGGTCAGTTTTGAACCCACTTTTGATGATGACCGTTATGGCAGTTGTCTTTTCTACGTTTTTAGGCAACCGCGCCGAGGATGTTGTGAACTATCCTCTGTATCTTATTCTTGGTAACACAGCGTTTCAGCTGATGAACGATGCAACCACTATGGGAATGCGTTCAATTATTGATGCATCTAGCTTGCTTAAGAAGGTTCGCATCAATCGTGTTGTTTTCCCTGTTCAGAAGGTGCTTTTTGCGGTTGTAAACTATCTTTTCTCGCTCATTGCTGTTGGCATTGTTATGCTTGTCTTCCGCATTCCGCTGACAATTTATTCATTGCTCACACCTGTTGCTTTGCTTCTTCTGGCTTGTTTTTGCATCGGTCTTGCAATGCTTCTCTCGGCCCTTGCAGTCTTCTTTAGAGACGTTATCCACCTGTGGAGCGTTGTAACCACTGCTTGGATGTATGGTACACCGCTCTTTTACTCCGTTAATATCATGTCGCCTTGGATGCTTCAGATTGAGCGCTTTAATCCAATGTTCCACTTTGTAACATTTATTAGAGATTGCCTTCTTTTCCAGAAGTTTCCTGCAACAAGCACCATTTTAGGCTGCCTTGTTTCTGCAGTTCTTGCTCTCGTAATTGGCTATACCGTTTTCCACAAACTAGAGAAGAAATTTATTCTGCACATTTAACCGCAGATTATCTTTTTGAAATAACCTTGTAGCAGAACGTTTCTGGATGACTACGAGTTTGTGTGAAGCCAAACATAACGCCTTTTGAGTTGAATGAATGGCTTTCCACCACTGCAACGCAGTTAAAATCTCCAAGCTCTAAATGTTGCTGGTCTTGTTCAGTTGCCAGTTCAACACTGATTGTTCTTTTGCTCTTTAGAATTTTCATATGAAGCGTGTTTTCTAGGTATGCATAAATAGACGTTGATGCATCAGCAATGGTTAGATTTCCAACGGCAGATGCTAAAAGGTAGTCGTTGTCTATCTGGCGAGAAGATCCGTCGAGTTTACGGATTCGAACAATGTGGATAAGTTCTTCTCCTGTTTTAAAACCAGTTTGATGAGAAATACTGTCTGTGCAAGGAACGTGCTCAAAGACAATGACATTTGTTTCAGGTACAAGAGTGTTTCTGTGGGCATATTCTTGAAAGGACTCAAGTCCTTCTAATGAGCCAATAACCTCACTTGGCTTTTTCTGCCAAATAACGCGTACGCCTCTACCGTGAATGGGCTGAAGAAAAGCTTCATCGGACAGAAGTGTGAGCGCACGTCGAACGGTGTTTCTGGAGCAGGAATATATCTTAGTAAGCTCCATCTCGGTTGGTAAATAGGACTCATACGCATATGTCCCGTCTAAGATCTTATTTTTTAAATCATGATAAATCGTATTAAACCGTGCGCTTGGCATATTTTTTCCTTAACGTGCTGTTGAAGGTTGGAGTTGCATGTTCAAGTTGCTCTTGATTAGATAGTAGCTTTATAAAATGAAAGTTACATAAAATGATTCCTTTCATACCATTTACCGATAATTTCATACCGCTCAGAAGTAAGTTGTTTAAACAACTCGTTAATACTAATATACTTTTATTTTGTAGACATAAGCAAAATTGTTTTGAACGTGTATCAAAGCATAGCTTATGAAAATCATGAGAAGAGATGCAACCTAGCAAAGGGTTAGGAGCACTCTCTAAGGAGGAGTCTTATGTCCGGTATCAATCGTAGGCAGTTTGTCACCTTAAGTGCATCAGCTCTTTGCTCACTGGGTCTTGTTGCTTGTGGAGGAAATAACGACAAAAAGCAGGGAGGGTCTGATTCTGCAAACGGTTCAGTTTATTTCCTGAACTTCAAGCCTGAGGCTGATCAGCAGTGGAAAGATCTTGCAGCTAAGTATACTGAGGAAACAAAGGTTCCTGTAAAGGTAGTAACTGCTGCTTCTGATACTTATGCACAGACATTCCAGTCTGAGATTAACAAGGATGCTTCTGTAGCACCAACACTGTTCCAGACAAATGGTCCTTCTGGTCTTATTGGCGTAAAGGACTACTGCATTGACCTTAAGGGTGCCAAGATCCTGGATGAGCTCACCAATGACGCTCTTAAACTTCAGGAGGATGGCGTTGTCTACGGTGTTGACTATGTAGAGGAAGACTACGGCATTATCTACAACACGAAGCGGCTCTACCACCACTGGTGCTGAGCCACAGGACGGCTCTCCTGCAAACACTCC
>NZ_CAUSFQ010000076.1:0-6908 GCF_963530955.1 Lancefieldella parvula
TGCATAATTCCGCAGGTACTTTCTATTTGATCAGGTAGACAGCGCGTCTGCCTGATCAAATACCATCTCTGCCTGGTCAAATAGTATCTACTTCTGGACTAATACTCTGTGTAATTACCATACACACCACATAACAGAATGGGTATACTATTTATGTCTGTGCAATCAGCAAAATGTTAAACCTAAAGAAAGGTGAGCTATGAGCCAGATTTTTGATGTTCACGCACGTGAGGTCCTCGATTCCCGTGGCAATCCAACCGTTGAGGTTGAGGTTGTTCTTGACGACGGCTCCTTTGGTCGTGCAATCGTTCCTTCCGGCGCTTCTACCGGTGAGTTCGAGGCTGTAGAGCTTCGCGACGGCGATAAGAGCCGTTACCTGGGCAAGGGCGTTCTGAAGGCAGTCGAGCACGTCAACACTGAGATCCGCGACCTCGTTATTGGCTGGGACGCAGAGGATCAGCGCGGCCTTGACCTAGCTATGATCAAGCTTGACGGCACTCCAAACAAGGGTCGCCTCGGCGCAAACGCTATTCTCGGCGTTTCTCTTGCTGTTGCTCACGCTGCAGCTGCTTCTGCTGAGCTTCCACTTTACGCTTACCTCGGTGGCGCAAACGCTCACACTCTTCCTGTTCCTATGATGAACGTCCTTAACGGTGGCGTCCACGCTGACAACAACGTTGACTTCCAGGAGTTCATGATTATGCCTGTTGGTGCTCCTGACTTCACCACCGCTCTTCGCTGGTGCGCACAGGTTTACCACACCCTCAAGGACACTCTGAAGTCCCAGGGTCTCAACACCGGTGTTGGTGACGAGGGCGGCTTTGCTCCAGACCTTAAGTCCAACGAGGAGCCACTTGAGCTTCTTTCCGAGGCTGTTAAGGCTGCTGGCTTTGAGCTTGGCAAGGACTTCCGCTTTGCTATGGACCCAGCTTCTTCTGAGTTCTACAACAAGGAGACCGGCAAGTATGACCTCAAGGGCGAGGATCGCTCCCTTACCTCCGAGGAAATGGTTGCTTACTACGAGGAAATGGTCGAGAAGTTCCCAATCGTCTCCATCGAGGACGGTCTTGCAGAGGAGGACTGGGACGGTTGGAAGGTCCTTACCCAGCGTCTGGGCAAGAAGATCCAGCTCGTCGGCGATGATCTCTTTGTTACCAACACTCAGCGCCTGAAGAAGGGCATTGAGGTTCACGCTGGTAACTCCATCCTCATCAAGGTCAACCAGATTGGTACCCTGACCGAGTCCCTTGAGGCTATCGAGATGGCTAAGCGCGCAGGTTACACCGCAGTTGTCTCCCACCGTTCCGGCGAGACCGAGGACACCACCATTGCTGACCTTGTTGTTGCAACCAACGCTGGTCAAATCAAGACTGGTGCACCTGCTCGTACCGAGCGTGTTGCTAAGTACAACCAGCTTCTCCGCATCGAGGACGACCTCGCTGAGGGTGCTGAGTACCTGGGCATGGACGCTTTCTACAACCTTCGCTAAACCCGCAGGTTGTGGGCTAGACGGCGTGCGTCCGGCCCGACCGAGCTGCAACGTCGTTTAGGCTGCTAGAAGCTACGAAGCCGCATCTCATTTGAGGTGCGGCTTTTTTGTGTGCGCGGGTGCTGCGCGGGCGCTGCGGCACGAACGTCGGGGGCGGTGCGGGTCCGGGTGCGAGTGCGGGTCTGGGAACGGGTGCGAGTGTGGGTCTGGGAACGACTGCGTGAACTGCGGGTTTCTCGCCACGTTCGATGTTTGTAGCAGGTGTAAGGATCCCGTAGGCGCATCCGAACCTAGTTTGAAACACCCGAACACACCTATGTCGGATAATCTGCCGAAAATGCGTATACATTTCGTTGAAAATACTTATCTCATGCAGAATATCGTTATTAGATGTGTTTTTTATCCTTGATTTTGCAGATTATCCGACATAGATGTGTTTGCTTAACTCTGAAATTAAGGGTAATTAAATCTTTGATATATCTTCATTCATAATTATGTATATCAGATAGAAATTATGCATAATAGTGAATTGAGCGTACGTGATTAAATTCAAATTCTATAACCAAAGCTGCTCCACGATGTATTTGGGCTATTGAGTCTGGTTTTATCTGCAGTTTTTTGAGGATGTTCCGTCAGTCGATATAACGGCACCGCAGCATCCCACCGCGGTTATACTTGATATGTCAACTCTCAAGAATCCGAGGCGCCATGAACACCACATCAGAGCATGTAATACGCACAATCCTGGTTGGACAGTCGGGCGGGCCGACTGCAGCCATCAATGCATCGCTTGCGGGTGTTATTCGCGCAGCTCACGCCCAGGGCCTCCGAGTGCTCGGGATGCGCAACGGAATCCAGGGATTTCTTGAGGGCGGCGTCGTTGATCTGGTGGAAGCACTTGAACTTACAGCGTCTGAATCCGGATCGTCCAACCACGCATCCACAAATCCTGGCGAGAAGAACCTCCAGCTCCTAAGAAAAACGCCTTCAAGCTGGCTGGGTAGCTGCCGCTTTAAGCTGCCGGAGCTTGCTGACAACTCAGAATCCGCAGCCATCTCCCCTATCTACCAGCAGATTGATGCGCAGCTCAAGAAATACCAGGTAGATGCCGTGCTTTACATCGGCGGAAACGATTCCATGGACACAACGGACAAGTTGTCTCGATACTTTGCCCAGGTAGACAGTGCCGTTCGCGTTGTAGGCGTGCCAAAAACCATCGATAACGACCTCGAGGGCACCGATCACACCCCCGGCTTTGGCAGCGCAGCGCGATTCGTGGCATCCGTAACCGCCGAGCTCACCCGCGACGGCGGCGTCTACAACAGCAAAAACGTCACGTTTATCGAAGCCATGGGTCGCGACGCAGGCTGGCTCACGGCGGTTGGTGCACTGGCGCAAGATATTTGCGGAACCGCCCCAGACTTTGTCCTTCTGCCCGAGATTCCGCTCGATGAACACACACTACTTTCCGCCATTGAACAGCGACTTCGAGAGAAAAACAACGTAGTCGTGGTAGTCAGCGAGGGCGTCCATCACGCAGATGGTAGTTTCCTTTTTGATGCAAATTCTGTTGCAATTGATACGTTTGGACACCTTGCAGCTCAATCCGGAACAGCACAATACTTGTCGCAGCTAGCCAAGGATCAGCTGGGCGTAAAGTCTCGCGGTATTGAACTCAATACGCTGCAACGCTGTGCTTCGCATGCTGCCAGCAAAGTTGATTTAGACGAAGCGGAGGCGCTGGGAACAGCAGGAGTTGAAGCTGTTCTCCAAGGTAAAACGGGTGTTATGGTTGGCGTGCAGCGAACTTCAGATACGCCTTATGCTACAGAAATTCACACGACCCCTGTCGCCGACGTTGCTAACAAGGTAAAGCTTGTACCTCGAGAAATGATTTCCAAGGACGGCTTCAATGTTACCGACGCCGCCCTGACCTACCTGCGTCCTCTTGTCGCAGGCATGGAGGAGCCGATTTCTACCGATGGACTTCCCCGTTTTCTTGCGGAGCTATCGTAGGGATTCGTTGCGGACGCGACAGTGCCGTGCGGACGCGTGCAATCCGTTGCGGATGGGTGTGAGCCGCGGCTCACTACTCCCCGAGGAACCTTACCTCTGGGTGAAGCTCGACATCAAACTGACGCTTGACCTCGGCTTGAACGTGTTCAATAACTGCATGAACCTCAGCAGCGGTAGCGTTGTCGTAGTTGACCACAAAACCAGCATGCTTATCGGAAACACCAGCGCCGCCAAAGCGATAGCCCTTAAGACCAGCATCGGTAACAAGCTTGCCTACAAAGTGGCCCTCAGGACGCTTGAAAGTTGAACCGGCGGAAGGCAACTCAAGAGGCTGCTTTTCCTCGCGAGCGCGCGTGAACTCTTCCATCATTTCGCGGATCTTCTCGCCATCTGCGCGATGAAGATTGAACGTGGCAGAAAGCACAATCATGCCTTCATCTGCGATTCTGCTGTGACGATAACCCAGGTCAAGCTCGGATGCGTCCAGCGTAGCAAAGGTACCGTCGGCGAGAAGAACGCGGACGGATTTGAGCACGTCAGCGATGCAGCCGTCGTAAGCACCTGCGTTCATGAAGCATGCGCCGCCCACAGAACCTGGGATGCCGCACGCAAACTCCAGTCCAGAAAGGTCCAGCTCACAGGCCATCTCGGACGCCTCTTTAAGGCCGACGCCGGCCTGACAGGTCATCTCGGTATCGTCGATGCTTACGCCGGTGAGACCATCGGCAACAGCAATGATCACACCACGATAACCTGCGTCGGAAACAAGCAGGTCAGAGCCGTAGCCAAGGATAAAATAAGGAGCTTCTGCGTCTTTAACCGCAAGGAGAACCTCTTTAACCTCATCAGGGTCATCAGGGATGACATAGAGATCTGCGGGTCCACCCACTTTAAAAGTGGTGTGCTCACTCATTGGCTCGTCTACCAGGACGTTCTCTTCTCCAACAATCGAGCAAAGCTTTCCGGCCAGGCTTTGTAAGTCATAGCCACTTTCAGACATGTAACACGCTCCTTAGTAAGTTACTTTTTATAGTTTATCGCAAGCGAGAAAAACATGGAGTCGAGGAAGATAAACGCCTTATGTCTCAAAAATGTTTTTAGATTTCTATTGGGTTATTTTGGGGTTATCTCTCATTTCTGTCGAATAAATGTCCATCCTGTTTTGCGTGTTATCAGCTGTTAACTCTGCTATAGTACTTATCGATATGTTTCAGAAATGGTTGCAATTACCTACTGGTGGTAAGGTGGCCGAGCTTCAGGGTTTATAACAGCCCAGTTCAAAGAGCCATCAAGTCCGCGACCCGCAAAGGCGGTTAACCTGGTTAAAGTCCAGGACCAACGGTACAGTCCGGATGTCAGAAACGGAGACTTTTATGGCTTCATCCCACTCAACCCACGCAACAACCGCATCTTCTAACGGCTGGTCCACCAAGAGAATTGCTATTCTCGCCATGCTTTGTGCAGCTGCTGCAATCAGCACCATGGTGCTTCAGTTCCCACTCATCCCAGGCGTGACATTTTTGAAGTACGATCCATCGGGCGTCTTTGCCCTGCTTGCAGGCTTAGCTTTTGGTCCTGCCGCGGGCGCGATTGTCTCGGTGCTTCCCTACCTTCTGCACCTCACTACGGAGTCCGGAATTTACGGCACTATCATGGCAATTCTGGCAACGCTTACCTACGTTTTGCCTGTCTCGCTGATTGTGTACAACCGTTCCGAGAAGATCAAGCAGCTGATACTTGCCCTTATTGTGGGTAGCGTTGTCAGTGTTATTGCCTGCATTCTTGGCAACCTTGTAGTTACCCCAATCTACACCGGCATGAGTGTAGAAGCAGTAAGCGGACTAATTGTTCCCGCACTTCTCCCCTTCAACGTGGTGAAGGTTGCTATTAACAGCATCATCTTTGTAGTTATCATGCGCTCAGCTACCTCACTCTTTGAGAGCATCAAAGACGGTGAGTAATCTGGGCAACAATTCCCCTGATTTATACACGTCTGAAAGCACCGCACAAACTCAGGACCTGCCTGTAGCTGCGACGCTTTTGGACGTGACTTTTGTGCACGCAAAAGGCGTGGTTGCCTTAGACCACGTCTCGTTCTCTATTCCCGCAGGTAAACGTACCTGTATTGTTGGCGCAAACGGTTCGGGCAAGTCTACCGTTGCTTCAATTCTCTCTGGCCTTACCGCCCCTGACGAGGGAACCGTTACCTTTCTGGGAACCACCGTTGTCAATGGCGGCCAGGTTGACTTTGAGGCATACAAGACCATTCGCCCGCAGCTTGGCCTGGTCTTCCAAAATCCTGAAGATCAGATTATTTGCAGCGTAGTTGCAGACGATATTGCCTTTGGTCTGGAAAATCTTCAGGTGCCCAGCAATCAGATAACTCCGCTGGTAGAACAGCAGATTACCCTTGGAACTCTCACCGAGTTTGCTTCCGAAAATCCGCAGATGCTCTCGGGTGGCCAGCAGCAGCGCGTGGCCATCTCGGGCGCACTGGTCATGAAGCCGCAAATCCTGATTCTTGACGAACCTTCCGCAGCTCTTGACGTTGTTCATAGAAATAACGTCATGGGACTTGTCGAGAAACTCCGTGCAGCTGGAAAAACTATCGTTCATGTGACGCATTTCATGGACGAAGTGGTTTCTGCTGACCACGTTATTGCCTTAGACGACGGCCGTGTTGCGTTTGAGGGAACACCTGAAGCCCTCTTTGAGCAGCACGAGCTAGTTGAATGCCTGCATCTTGAAGAGCCGTTTGCCTATCAGGTGGCGCATGCGCTCAACAACCGTGGAGTTGTCGTGTGCAAATCCCCTTCGGCTCAGCGCGTGCTCGACGAGCTGACGGGGCTTCTCGCCGCAGCGTCGCGAGGCGAGAAGGGCGGCGTGGCTGAGAGCTGCGACGCGATGGCCGCGGGTTGTGACAGTATGGCTACAGCCGACAGCATGTCCGAGCCAGCAGCGGTTTCTGTGCGCGACGTGACGTTCTCGTACCAGAAACCCGTGCTCAAAAACATCTCGGTTGACGTGCAAAAAGGCTCGCATGTTGCCGTGATTGGCTCAACCGGTTCCGGCAAGTCTACCCTGGCGCGCTTGATTTGCGCACTTGATACGCCTGACGCCGGCAGACTCTGTGTAACTGGTTTGGATACTCGACAAAAGCAAAATCGCAGAAAACTTCACGGCATTGTTGGCTACGTCATGCAGCGACCAGAGCGCCAACTTTTTGCACAAACAGTTGCAGAAGACGTGGCATTTGGCCCTACTAACCTAGGTCTTTCTACCTGCGATGTCGCAAGTGCTGTGAATGCTGCTCTGAAACTTGTCGGTCTTTCCCACAAGGCAGATGCATCCCCTTTTGAGCTTTCTGGTGGTCAGCAGAGACTTTGTGCACTTGCAGGCGTTA
>NZ_CAUSFQ010000077.1:0-6858 GCF_963530955.1 Lancefieldella parvula
CTAAGAACAACAATTGCCACCATAATGGCCATAGCAGCTGCTACGCGACGGAGTCTACCTTCAGGGCCAACACCATCCGAGCCACCGCTGCTACCACGATGACCACGAAAATGCACACGAGAGGCCTCGTCGTACGAGGCCTCAGGAGTTTTTCTGCGCGATGCGCGAGTATGTCGATTCTGCGTACTCACAGTGTATATTTTACGCCTAAGCGTTGTTGCTTACATCTACAACAGGACGATTTGTCTCAAGAGTCATACCGTAATTCTGAGTAGCAATACGCTCAATGCGTGTAGTGCTTGCAAGCAGGGAGCGAGAAACGCGCAGGGAATCGTTAGTTGCAGTTGTTGCGCGCATTTCATTTCTGATGACGTTATTAGCCTGAAGAGTTGAAACCGTAGCGGTAGAGATACCAATACGGACAACACCAAGTGTCAGGAAGAGTGCTGCAGCAACAGCAATAAGCTTGACACGCTGGATGAACTGACTGCTTACGCCACGGCGAGCATCAGCATCAAGGCCGCCACCAGGGACAACCTCAAAAGATGTGCGAGTGCTCTGTTCAGGAGCGTACTCATGCTCAAACTGAGTTGTGCGTGCTACAGCTTCTGATCCGTAACGTGCCATTAAACTTCAATCCCTTCAAAAACTTCTTAACAACAAGCAACAAGTGCTATGGGGTACTTCATTTCTCTGGGTCGCGTTTAACCGCCACCCTCATCAGGGCGCTTCTCGCCCTTGGGTTGCGCTCTATCTCTTCTGGAGTGGCCACAAGAGGTTTGCGCGTAATCACGTCAACTATCGGCACTTGACCGCACATACAAACCGGAAGGTCTGGCGGGCAGATACAACCTTGACTGAGCTCAGAGAACACGTGCTTGACAATGCGATCTTCAAGCGAGTGATACGAGATAACGCAAATCCTGCCTCCTGGATTAGCCCAGGCAATTGCAGAGCGAAGTCCGCGCTCCAAAACCTCAAGTTCGTGGTTCACTTCAATACGAAGTGCTTGGAACGTCTTTCTGGCAGGATGTCCGCCGTGACGACGCGCTGCTGCGGGAATTGCCGCCTTGATTACCTCAACAAGCTCAAGCGTCGTTTGGATGGGACGCTTTTCTCGCGTTTGCACAATGCGTCGTGCAATGCGGGAGGCAAATTTCTCGTCTCCGTAAATTCGAAGGATTCGGGCGAGGCCGGCTTCGTTATAGGTGTTGATGACCTCTTGTGCAGTTGGAGTTTGTTTGCCCGGGTCCATTCGCATATCCAACGGGGCATCTTCGTGGTACGAAAAGCCTCGCTCTGGGATATCAAGCTGAGGAGAAGAAACACCAATGTCAAAGAGGAAACAGTCAACTCCGGGGACTTCTGCAGAGACGAGAAGTTCATCGAGGTCACCAAAGTTTCCCTTAAGCGGCAAAAACTCCGCATTTGGTACTTCTTGTTTCAGGCGAGCAGCTGCTGCTTGATGAGCCATTGCATCCTGGTCAATTCCAATGGAAAGACCGTCTGGAGCAATCAGCTTTGCCATCTCTACGGTGTGACCCGCTCCTCCCAAGGTGCAGTCGCAAACAACTTCACCTGGCTTGGGGTCCAGCTCGCGCAGCACTTCTGCAAGCATTACTGGTTGGTGCCGATATTCGACTTTCAAGTTACCGTCTTCTACCTTCACGATCTTCTCGCCTCACTAGGCGCCAAAGATGAGGTCCTCGAGCGTTGCAACGCGGTCATCTGCCGAGAAGAGGCTGTTCCACTTGTTGGTGTTCCAAATCTCAAAGTGGTCGCCGTTACCGACAATGGTGACATCGCGGTCAAGCTGGAGCTTCTCCCTAGCCTGTGGATCGGACTCGTCAATCTTTCCCAGAGCAACGCGGCCGGCCGAGTCAATGTCGACGGTTGTTGCTGCTGCGTTCAGCATGCGAAGTGCTGTGACGTCGTCGCGGTTCCTTGGGTTGAGGTTCAGACTTGCAATCCAAGCCTCGTACGCCTCAGGTGAGTAGCCGTAAAGCGCGTCCTGTCGACGGAGCAAGATGACAACATCGCCAAGCTGCTTGCGCTGAGGTGCAGGAAGAGTCACGCGAATCTTGGAGTCCAGCGAACGCTGATACTGACCAGTAAGCATGTCTCCCCCTTTCACGTTGGCGCCCCTTGCCGCGCGGGCTGTGTTTGTGTTGTGTGTGCGCGGCAACGCTTGGGCATAGTCCGTCGATTGAACGTGAAATAAATATAACTCATTCCGACACTTACACACACTAGAAAACACTTTCCGACACCAAGTATTTTTCTTATGGTCTAGCTGGGGTTTAACAAAGATATGAATTGATAGAGCAAGACCACAATATGTAGTGTTTAAAAAAATCCGAACTACAAAAGAACGGATTTTCTTAGTCTTAGACACGATTTATTAAATTTTTTATGTTGTGAAAATTTTTGAGGAAATTGTGGTGAACTCGTGGCGAAAATCACATGTTGCCCTGACAAAGCCTTCGCCTTGCTTTTACGCAGTCACCACTTTGCCCCACGCTTGTCCCACGCTTGCGTCAAGCGCAAGTCACGGTTGCATCAAGCTCGTCTATTTGTCCGCACGAACGTGAGCTCTTGGGTGCGCCTCAAGATACACATCTCTAATGTGAGACCTATCTACGTGTGTATAGAGCTGTGTAGTTGAAATATCAACGTGTCCCAAAAGCTCCTGCACCGAGCGCAGGTCAGCGCCACCTTCTAGCAGATGCGTGGCAAAACTGTGGCGCAGTGTGTGAGGGTGCAAGCCCTCAATTCCCACTACCCTTCCGTAATTTGCCACCAATTTATGTACCGACTGGCGAGAAATGCGTCCACCCCGAGCGTTTACAAACACCTCAGATACCTGGCCATGCTTCAGTAAGAGTGGACGAGCTTCATAGAGGTATGTTTTAAGTGCACGATGCGCAGAGCCTAATACAGGAATTACACGCTCTTTAGAGCCCTTACCAAAAACACGTAAGAGTTCATCTTCTAGAAAGACACCCCGAACCTCAAGATCACAGAGCTCAGATACACGAAGTCCGCAGCCATACAACAACTCAAGTATTGCTCTATCTCGAATACCTAAAGGCGAATTAGGAAACGGTTGATCAAGAAGTTCTTCTGCCTTTTCTTGAGAAATAACATCAGGAAGCCTTTGGATTCTTGCTGCAGTAGGCAAATCTTCAGCTGGTGATGACTCACAAATTTGTTCGACAGCCATAAACTTGTGGAAGTTTCTAATAGCTGCAGTATGGCGTTCAACCGAAGCTGGAGCCATACCTAAATCTCTGAGAGAGCCAATGTATTCTTCCACATCAGAGCGAGTTACCTGGTTGGGCAAAGTAATCTTTTTGCCACTCAACCAGAGCAGATAACCCTCTAAATCTCTGGTATAAGCATCAAGCGTATTTACAGAAAGACCTCGCTCAACAGCAACGTACGCTAAAAATTCTGTACGCGCCTGAGCGAGGTCCATAAGTAATCTTCCCTACTAAAGGCTCTAATTAGAGAGTCTGATTAACATCATGACGATCAACGCCCTCATGATGAGCAATTGCTGCACGTGCAAACTCGCGAAACAAAGGTGCAGGATGAGTTGGACGGCTCTTAAACTCTGGGTGTGCCTGGCTTGCAACAAACCAAGGGTGAACAGACTCTGGAAGCTCAATCATCTCTACAAGACGATCATCTGGAGAAACACCAGAGACTACCAGACCAGCCTCAACAAGCTGATTACGGAATACGTTACTTACCTCATAACGGTGGCGGTGACGCTCGTAAACCAAGTTGTTGCCATATGCCTCATGGGCAAGAGTTCCCTCAACAACCTTACAAGGATAAGAGCCAAGGCGCATGGTACCGCCCTTGTCAGTAATGTCCTCCTGATCAGGCATAAGATCAATGACTGGATATGGGGTATCTGGACCAAACTCTGCTGAATTTGCGCCCTCCATACCGCAAACGTCACGGGCAAACTCAGTAACAGCCATCTGCATACCAAGGCAGACACCAAGGTAAGGAATCTTGAGTTCACGAGCACGGCGAATAGCAACCATCTTGCCTTCTACGCCACGCAGACCAAAGCCGCCAGGAACCAAAATACCATCTGCTCCAGCAAGCTCCTGCTCTACGTCTTCTTCTGTAAGTTCTTCGCCATTTACCAGGCGAATATCAACGTGTCTGCCGTAGAAAATACCGGAGTGATGAAGTGCCTCAATAACAGAAAGATAGGCATCAGGAAGCTGTGTATACTTGCCGACAACATAAATTCTTGTTGTATCTTCAAGCGCATTTGCCTTATGCATAGCAGTGGTAAATGCTTCCCAGCTGCCAAGATCGCTTGGACGAACTTCAAGGCCAAGACGCTCAAGTACCTTCTTGTCAAATCCCTGTGCTGCCAGATGTGCTGGAACATCGTAAATTGAAGGCAAATCGTTGTTCTCAAAAACGCAATCTGCATCAACGTCGCAGAAATTAGCGATTTTCTCGCGAATAGATTCATCCACGGAATGGCTAGAACGGCAGACGATAAAGTCTGGCTGAATACCAAGGGAGCGAAGTTCTTTTACAGAGTGCTGCGTAGGCTTAGTCTTAACCTCATGAGCTGCTGCAATATAAGGAACAAGACTTACGTGAATAATAGCAACGTTGCTTGCACCACGCTCTTTTCTGAACTGGCGAATTGCCTCAACAAAAGGCTGTGACTCAATATCGCCAATGGTGCCACCAAGCTCTGTAATGACTACATCTGCGTTGGTAACCTCTTCAATGCGAGCAAAACGAGCTTTAATTGCGTCGGTTACATGAGGAATGACCTGGACTGTACCACCAAGGAAGTCTCCAGCGCGCTCACGCTGAATCAAAGACTGGTAAATAAGGCCAGTAGTGAAGTTAGACTCCCTGGTAAGGTTCTCGTCAATAAAGCGCTCATAATGGCCAAGGTCAAGGTCAGTCTCTTTACCATCCTCGGTAACAAAAACCTCACCATGCTGGAAAGGACTCATAGTACCTGGGTCAACATTGAGATATGGGTCAGCTTTTTGCATCATGACCTTATAGCCACGAGCCTTAAGAAGTCGGCCTAGGGATGCAGCAGTGATTCCTTTTCCAAGAGAGGAAACAACGCCACCTGTTACAAATATGTGCTTGGTCATGGATTACTCCCGTAGGTAAGATTAGCCAATTACATTTCTACGGGTCTTTATATTATTCCGCTTTGAGGCCCATAGAGACGAGAAATTTAATCTCCAAACAAATACATTGTTATGTCCATATGATTCTGAAAAATCTAGCGAGCTTCTGTGAGCAGTTCATGCGCGTGTGCCAAAGAAGTCTCAGTTATTGATCCTGATAGCATGCGAGCAATCTCTTCTTCTCTCTGAGTGCCAGAAACCTCCGTAAGTGAAGTTACAGGAAGTGCGTTATGTTCTTCTGTCTTAGACACTACATAGTGTTTTGAAGCCATAACAGCAACCTGGGGCAAGTGAGTTACTACGATCACCTGATGCGTTTTAGCAAGCTGTGCTAAAACCTCTGCAAGAGCAACGGCAGTAGCTCCACCAACGCCAGCGTCAACTTCATCAAATACAAGCGTATCGCAGTCGTCAGACTCTCCTAAAACCACTTTACACGCGAGCATAACGCGAGAAACCTCACCGCCAGAGGCAATTTTTCTAAGAGGGCGAGCTGTCATTTGAGTTGAAGGCTTATACATAAGCTCAATCTTTGTGGAACCGACTTTATTCCACTGCTCAAAAGGAAGATCTTCAAAGTTGAGTTCAATCTGAGCTGAGCCCATCTGCAAATGACTCATTTGCTTATTGACTACATCACAAAGCTTTGGAGCTGCAGCAACACGAACCTTTTTAAGCGCTTGAGCCTTAAGAATAAGGGTATCTTTTGCAGCATTTACCGCTGCCTGTGCCTCACGAACAAGCTTTTCTGTATCTTTGGTTACCTCGAGAAGATTTTGAGCAGTCTGGTATTTCTTAAACACGTCCTTCATACCAGGGCCGTACGTTCTCATAAGACCCTGAAGACGAGCCATGCGACTTTGCATCTCTTCAAGAGCTTCTTCATCAAAATCGAGAGATCCTACATAACTTCTGAGCTCTGAAGAAACATCTTCAATCTCTATAAGAGCACTTGAAAGAGACTCTGCATAAGAACCAAGCGTAGCATCAAACGTTGAAGCATTTTGAAGCATCTGGACCGCATCAGAGAGTGAATCAATGACACCCTCATCACTTGAGAGCACCTCATGTGTTCCTCCTGCAGCTTGAAGAAGAGCCTCTGCGTGCTCAAAGCGAGGAAGTTGCTCCTCTAAGTCTTCTAGCTCTCCTTCTTTAGGAGAAACCTCATCAATTCTTTGGACAAGAAATGCTGCTTCATCAATTTTTGCATTGCTTGACTGACTTACTTCAATAACCCGCTGAAGCTCGGTAACTGCAGCATGGTAAGCATGAAGAGCGTCTACATACTCTGTCTGGTAAGACTGAATATCTGATCCAATCCATGCGTCCAGCATGCTGACATGATTCTTTACATCAAGCAATCTTTGGTGCTCATGCTGACCACACAGATCAATTGATGTTCCAATGCCTCCAGCCAGCTCTTTAACTGATGCCATATGGCCATCAATCTCTACCCTGCCCCTGCCATCAGCAGAAACTTTTCTAGAGACCACTACTCCTTCTTGATCTTCTGGAGAGGTAAAGAAACGAGCTTCAACCCTAAGGGCATCCGTTCCTTCTCTGACTGCAGAAGCATCTGCACGTTCACCAACTAAGAGCTTAATAGAAGATAAAAGAGCAGTTTTACCAGCACCCGTTTCTCCTGTTAAAACAGTTAAACCTG
>NZ_CAUSFQ010000078.1:0-6813 GCF_963530955.1 Lancefieldella parvula
CCTTTGACTCTGAGGGTGGTTCGCCAGTCAACTCGCAAGAGCTTACCTACGGAGATGCAGCTACAAAGCCAGCTGATCCTGTACGAGAGGGCTATACCTTTGCTGGTTGGATTCTCTATACCAATGGTAACCCCTCTGTATACAGCTTCTCCGCAGCAGTTACAGGTGACATTACCCTTCACGCACTCTGGAAGAAGAATGATTCTTCCGTCTCCTACACGGTCATTCACCAGACAGACGACGGTCAAGTTCTTGCAACTACAACCGAAACTGCGCCAATCGGTTCTCTTGTCAGCAAATGGGCTCTTGATGCAGCTGATCGCGGAGACTACGCCTATGTAGACGTTTCTTCTCGCTCTATGATTCTTGATGAGAATGCCGAGAATAACGTCTTGACCTTTACGTATAGCAAGGAAGCTCGCTACAGCTATACCGTCCATTACGTTGACGCACAGACCGGTGAACAAATCCATTCCGACGATATTATTGGCAGCCAGACGCTCAACCTGCAGAATGTTTCTGCTCGTGAGATTGACGGTTACACACTTCAGGGTGACAGCACCGGATATGTTTCTGCTGACCAGCTTGAATACACGTTCTACTACACAAAGAACCCTGAAGCTCCTGCGGCACCTCAGACCCCAGCAAAGCGTAAAGGCTCTCTGCCCGAGACTGGCGATGCTTCAAGCGTGATTCTTGTTAGCACAGCGCTGACCTCTGTGGCTTCCTTAGGAACCTCTCTTGATTTGCGCCGTAGGAAAAGAACCGAAGCATAACAGAAAGCTCTAATGCAACTCCAAAACCCGGGTGCCTCGCACTCGGGTATTTTGTTTGCGTATTCTTGAAGTAGCTACAGGCGGGCACAACTCTACAATCAGAAAAGCCTAATGAGGCTCATTACTTTAGCCATAAATCTGTAAACCAATCTTCACAACTAAAGCAACAGTATTAAATTCTGATTTCACAGGTAGTTTGATTTTCTCGTTACCTCATCCTTGTAATTAAAATAACGAAGGAGGAGGTGTTTTATGTCAAAGAAACAAATCAATCTATTTGTAGGCTCTATCGGAGCTTTTATCGGAGTATTTGTTTTTATCGCTTATATTCCACAAATTATTGCAAATCTACAGGGAGTAAAGGCTCAACCTTTTCAGCCACTATTTGCAGCAGTTTCTTGTCTCATTTGGGTCATTTATGGTTGGACTAAAGAGCCTAAAAAGGACTGGATTCTCATTATTCCAAATACTGCTGGTGTAATTTTAGGCGGATTAACATTCCTCACCGCTTTATAGTGATTAAGCAGCAAGTTTAATTTAGAAATCCGACAGCATCTAATGGTGTTGTCGGATTTTAATTAACACGCATCTCACCTCTGTAGCCATTCTTGACACTTTTTTCGTTCTACATCATAAACAAACTCAACAAACTAATTCTTAGACATCCATTCCCGGAAAGCCAATCTGTCGCAGCGCCTCATACAGCACAATGGCGGCAGCATTTGAAACGTTTAGCGCACTGACCGAGAACTCGTTAGGATCGATAAAGTTTCCGCAGATATCCTGCTGCAAAAGCGCTGGGTGAGCATACTGGTCATCGCCATCAAGCGCATCGTGCTTTTGGCTCCAGTCCTCGCGATTGACCAGGCTGGCAGAATCTTGCAGCATTGGGATTCTCTCGCACTCGTCAGCATGCTGTGCCAGAAGCTCCTCGGATAATCCCAGGCTTTCCTTACCAAAGATAAGGTAATCGCCATCACGATACGTTGCCTGAGTGTAGGTCTTCTTAGCTTTCTTAGTCAGGAAGTGCAGCGGAGATCTACTGGCCGTAAGAGTGCCGTCGACCGTGGAGACAGCGTCGTGTGCAGCCTCCCCAGCAGGTACATCAGATGCTTGGGCTAGACCGTTCTTCTCCAGAAATTGATCCCAGTTATCGTAGACAGAAACGTTAAGGCTTTGCCAGTAGGCCATGCCTGCTCGTTTGAGGCTTTTGTCATCAAGCGAGAAGCCCAACGGGCCCACCAGGTGCAGATGAGTCCCACTCACTACGCAGGTGCGACCAATGTTTCCCGTATTTGCGGGAATTTCGGGCTCTACCAGTACAACATTGAGCAGGGGTTATGCCAGAACAAAGCTGGTCAAAAATGCAATAAGTCCGCCGAGCGCCATGGTGGCTGGTAGCGTCACAAACCAAGCGGCAATAATCTTGCGCGCAACACCCCAGCGTACAGAGCTGCGACGGCGAGCAGATCCTGCGCCCATGATGGATGTGGTGATGACCTGCGTGGTGGAAACTGGTGCTCCAAGTGCAGTCATGATCTCAATTGCAACGGTAGAACTTGTTTCGGCGACAAAGCCAATAACTGGCGTGAGCTTGGTAACGCCATCGCCAACGGTACGCATAATGCGGCCGCCGCCAATGGAGGTACCCAGTGCCATGGTGGTTGCGCAGAGTAGTTTGACCCACAGAGGAATGCCGTTAGAAGGGTCGTGAAGACCGGCGGTAACCAGGGCCAACGTGATAATTCCCATAGTCTTCTGAGCGTCATTATTGCCGTGGCTGTATGCCATAAAGGCAGCTGAGAGCACCTGAAGACGGTGGAAGAGACCGTTTGCCTTTTTAGGTGGCCAATCAGCAAAGATCTCAAATACCAGCTTCATAATAAAGTAGCCCAGGGCCATACCAATAAGAGGCGAAGTAAACAGAGGAATAACAACTTTCTCTAGGACACCCGCCCAAAGAATGTGACCTGTGCTGCCGGTAAAAACAATGGTTGCACCAATAAGGCTGCCGATGAGCGCGTGCGAAGACGAACTTGGGATTGAGAACCACCAGGTAAAGAGGTCCCAAATAATGGCGCCCATCAGTGCAGCAAAAATAACGTAGAGCTGTAGCTGAATATCAACCAGACCAGACGCAATGGTCATAGCAACTTTCTCGCTCATAAGCGCGCCGATAAAGTTCATGATAGCTGACATGATAATTGCTGTGCGTAGAGGCAAAGCCTTGGTATACACCGTGGTAGCAATAGCGTTTGCGGTGTCGTGGAAGCCGTTAATGAACTCAAATATCAGAGCGGAAACAAGTACCGCAATAAGCAGGATGCTAGCCATTTTTCACGATAACATTCTGAACAGCGTTTGCAACGTGCTTGCAAGCGTCAAGAGTAGACTCAAGTCTATCCAAAAGGCTCTTCCACTTGAGAACCTCAATCGGATCATCAACGTTTCTGAAAATAGAGCTCAGGGCGTTACGATAAACAACATCACCCTGGTCCTCATACTCATTTGCAGAGCGTGTATGGCGAATGACCGAGTCATCCTTGTGATAATCAGGGAGACGATCAAAGGCCTTTTGCAGCTCCTCTGATGCAAACAGAATCAGATGTGCCACCTGAACTGCCTCTGGACGCATTTCTTTGATGTCATACATGCTGAGGTGTGCAGAGACGCTCTCAATACCGTCTGCAATCTCATCCATAAGCAGGGCAAGACGTGAAATGTCCTCGCGGTCAAATGGGGTGATAAAGGATGTGTTGAGGGTGGAAATAATCTTTCCTACCTGGTCATCGCAGAGTGTCTCGTAGTTCTTGATTTGGACTTCATAATCTTCTGAACTTGGGAATGACTCCATATAGGAGACAAACAGTTTTGCTGTTGAAACAATCAACGCTGAAAACTCAGAGAACATGCTGTAGAACTCATCTTCTCTACGAGAAACTCGGCTCATATGACGCCCTTCACTTGGACTTTTTATTACATATACAAACACATTTAGTATAGCTGTTTAGGGCGCGTACGCTGGAGATAATGATAATTTCAACTTCTCCATAGAGAAGCTGTTGATCATAATAAGATATGGACTAGGAAGGCCAGATTATGCGAGAAAAGCTGTTTGAATACGTTGCAAATCAGTACGGTAATTGGATCTCTGCGCTTTTAGATGGCTCTGTTGACTTTGATGAGCTGTGTCAATGGATTGATGCAAGTTATTCTGCAACGAACTAACGAATATCTTGTTTAGTACTTGGGTAAGTATCAGCAATCTGTTTGTTAGACATTGGAGGTTATTTTATATGACAAAAAAGCACACACTTTCTTTTGACGAGAATTTCTTCAACAAGCTGGGCCAATTTGGCAGTATTCTCTCAGTCATGATGTATGTTTCTTATATCCCACAGATTACAAATAATCTTGCTGGAAACAAGGGTAGTTTTATCCAGCCTCTGGTTGCTATGATTAACTGCACTGTTTGGTTTGTTTACGGCGCTTTCAAGAAAGAGCGCGATGTTCCTATTATGATTGCTAACGCCCCTGGTATTCTCTTTGGACTTGTTACTGCAATTACAGCGCTGCTATAATCTGGCATCCAGCCAGGTCCATCAGTTTACTAAGACTCAACGATAGGGACGGTTCATGTGGCACTTATAGGTTTCTTTAAAGTTGTCTATATTCCCCTGGTCGTCCTGTATCTCATAGCGGCATATGTCCTTCTTGCAAAGCAAAGCTTGAGCAAAATCTTTAAGCGCACAAATTTTGACCTCTTCCGCGGTGGAGCGCTCGCACTTTATTACCTTTTTATAGCTATGGTCTTCTTTGTAGACATAATGCTTCTTACCACTAAAACTGTAGTTAAGCAGCAATTTCTTGTTCCTTATATAGTTGGAATTATTGCTATTGCTGTTGCATGCGCAATCTTTACGCAAATAGCAAAACACTCTAAATCAGATCGTTTTATTACCATTAGAGACTTGGTTGTTCCGCTTATTTGGCTTGCTTCCTCATTTGTTTATACGCAAACAATATTTGCGCTTTTACTTGCAGCAGAATAGTAACGCTCGGTTGTTCCATCACTATTCAGAGGGCTTCTCGCCATTTACTTACCTGCCTCTATGCGAACCTTTTGGCCCTCAACGTGAACCTTGTCCTGCGCAAAAAGCTGTAACACCTCAGGATACAGCTGATGCTCTACCTGGTGAATTGCCTCTTCAAGCTGGTCAACAGTCCAGCCCTCCTCAACCACAACAGGTCGCTGGGCAATAATGGGGCCGCGGTCGTAATCGGCGTTTGCCAGATGAACGGTAACGCCTGTCACCTTGACCCCGTATTCATACGCATCCTGAATAGCGTGCGCGCCACGGAAGCTTGGCAGCAGCGCTGGGTGCAGGTTGAGCACGCGATTAGGGAAGGTGTTCAGAATAGGAACGCCAACTTTACGCATGTAACCAGCCATAACAACGTAGTCGACGTTATAGCGCTTGAGCTCGGTAGCAATCACCATGTCCGCGACAAACGGATCCTCGTACGTCTCTTTTGAGAGTGTCAGAGTTTGCAAACCGGCTGCCTCTGCCCTCTTCAGACCATATGCATCGGGGCGAGAAGAAACGACCAGTTCAATGGTTGCGTCTAGCTTGCCAGCATCAATGGCATCAATAATAGCCTGCAGGTTAGTACCTGAACCGGAAAGAAGAACGCCAAGCTTAATTGGCATCGTTGTAGACCACCTTTCCGGTGCCTGGGATAATCTGACCCATGACAAATGGATCAAATCCCTGGTCAGAGAGGGCTTCTGCAACATCGTCAACATCGTCCATGTCTACGATAAGAGCCATGCCAACGCCCATGTTGAAGGTGCGATACTGCTCATCAAGAGAGAGATTGGCGGCGTTAGAAACGTATGAAATAACTGGTGGAATATCCCATGCAGGACCAGCCTCTCCACCACGATCAACCTCTGCGTCAAGGTGAGCTGGCAGTGCACGGTTAAGGTTCTCGGTGATTCCACCACCGGTGATGTGTGCCATAGCCTTGATAGGAGCTCCTGCGCGGAGTGCAGCAAGCAATCCACCTGCATAAATGGTGGTTGGACGCAAAACAGCGTCTGCGAGTGACTCTCCACCGAGCTCCTCTAGTGGCTGGTTAAGCTCCTCAACAGTCTTACCCTCAATGGCTACCTTGCGTACCAGCGAATATCCGTTGGAGTGAATGCCAGAAGAAGGAAGTCCCAGAATGACGTCACCTTCACTGACCTTCTCGGGACCTAAGATCTTTGGTTTGTCGACAACGCCTACGACAAAGCCGGCAAGATCGTAGTCGTCAGGATTCATAACACCTGGATGCTCGGCCATCTCGCCGCCTACCAGCGCGCAGCCACTCTTGCGGCAGCCTTCTGCAATACCACCAACAATCTCGGCAACGGCCTCGGCTTTGAGTTTGCCCACAGCAACGTAATCTAGGAAGAACAGAGGCTCTGCACCCATGGGAACAATGTCGTCAACGCACATGGCAACCAGGTCCTCGCCCACCGTGTTGTGGCGGTTGAGCAACTGAGCAATGGCAAGCTTGGTGCCAACGCCGTCGGTGCCGCTGACCAGCACGGGCTCTTCCATGTCCTTCAGAGCCGCGGCCGAGAAGCAGGAGCCAAAGCCGCCCAGGCCACCAATGACCTCGGGACGAGTAGTTGTAGCAACAGCAGCTTTGATGGCGTCAACCGCGCGAGCGCCCTCATCAACGTCAACGCCTGCGTCGGCGTAGGTAATCTGCTTAGTTGGATCAGCGGAAGTGGTCATTGTTTCTCCCCTTACTGCTCTGAGGGCATAAGGCCCTGATCAATTAACTGCTGTTCTACCTGGTCAAACTTTAGTACAAAAGATGGGTTTAGATTATCTGGGGCGTTTTCTGGCAAGAACCTCTGGTAGAAGTCTTTCGGAATTGTCACAGGATACCTGCCGCTAAAGCAAGACTCGCAATAACCGCGAGAAGGAACGCAGGCAAGCAGACCTTCCAGGCTCAAAAAGCCTAAGGAATCTGCGCCGAT
>NZ_CAUSFQ010000079.1:0-6676 GCF_963530955.1 Lancefieldella parvula
ACGAGAAGCAGCTTCCACCTACTGAATACTCAAATAAGCAGGCCGCTGCCCCACCGCAGGTGTCCTCTGCGCCTACCATTCCACTTCTGAGTGTCTTTGGTTTCTTTGCTTCTGGTGCAGTTCTTGCAGTGTTTGTAGTGTTGCTTAAGAAAGAAACTGCTGCAATTCACCATGTTTCCAATGGCCGAGGCCAGGTGAGATAGTGGTTAAGCTCACAAGAGAATCCAAACGGATTCTCTATTTGGCAGCATCAATAGTATCTTTTGTGTTCATGCTTTTCTTTGCATGGACATTAGTCCAGTATTTCTTTACGCCCGCTTCAAGCACTTCTGCTCAAGAAGCTCCTACCGCACAAGGTCAGACGGTAGCAGGTGCTTCTGGCACGCAAACAGACTCTCAGACGTCACAGACGCAAGGGAGCTCTAGTTCAGACGCTCAATCAAATGCTGATGCGTCTAAAACGCAGGATTCTTCTAATCAGAAAACGTCGGAACCTTCTAACACTGGTAACTCAACAAACGCTGTAGCTGCTCCTCATAAAGAGAATAGTGCGCTTTCTGTAAGTGTTACGGTTGATGGCTCTGCAGCCAAAGGGCCTTCATTTACCGTCAACCTCCAGGTGCAAGAGGGTACGTCAGTCTATGATGCGTTGCTTGCAAGTGGAGCCGGTGTAAATGCACGTAGCACGTCGTTTGGTATATACGTTGCGGCTATTAATGGGCTTGCAGAGCGTGACCACGGTCCACAGAGCGGTTGGGTATATTCAGTTAACGGTGTTCAGCCTAACTACACATCAGATGCATATGTTCTGCATGATGGCGATTCGGTTGTTTGGACGTACGTTAACGCGGTGAACTAATGAATCCCGCACGCACAAGTTTTTCTCGCCTTCATCCACTTGCTACGGTTATGCTGTTTGGATGCGAGGTTGTGCTTGCCGCATTTTCTTTTCAACCTCTCTGTGCGCTGATTGCTTTTCTAGGAGCGCAGCTTTGTACAATCCAGTTGTTTGACACCAAACATGCTGCTAAACAGCTTGTTTGGTATGCTCCAATTATTATATTGATGGCAGTTATCAATCCGTTTTTCTCGGCATCTGGCTCTACCATTTTGTATTCTTTTGGGCACACGCAACTGTACGTAGAAAGTCTGCTGTACGGAGCTACCTCAGGTCTCGTGCTCGTAAGTACTTTGAGCTGGCTTGAGTGCCTATTTGCAGTAGTATCGCCGCTCGAGATGTTGCAGCGATCAAGTGTGCGCTTTCCAGGATTACAGCTGGTCTTGAGTCTTTCTGTGCAGCTTATGCCGCAGCTACTTTCTGATCTCACAACAGCCCGCCAAATCCAGTCAGCAAATACCGCAGCTAGAAGGTGTGATTCTGCCGCACGGGCTTACCGGCAAAGCAACGTTTTAGGTCAAAGCCGTCTTTTGAGCGCGAGAAAAACTATTGCGCAATCAGCTACCACCATTAACGCAGTGTGCATGAGTGCGCTGGAGAAGTCGATAAGTACGTTTCAGTCTATTGTGTCTCGAGGTTGGGGAATGGCAGGGCACAGGAGTAGATGGAGCGCTGAAGTGCTTGACGCCTATGATACTGTAGCGTTGCTAGTATTTACTTTCTTAAGCGGTATAGCAGCGGTTTCTTTGTATATGCTGGTACAAGCTTGGCAGTTTTATCCTACTATGCCAGAGTTCCAAGTGAGTTTTTGGTATCTGGGCGTAGTGTTGTATACCGTTTTACCAGCAATTTTTGTGCATATTGATACTGTCTTATGGGAGCAGTCTGTATGAGTGAGCATTCTTCCTATATTCAGAATTCACCTACTACTTCAGTTAGTAAAGAAGTAGTTCTTGCTTTTCAGAATCTCTCGTTTGCGTATGCTCTAACTCCAGACCGCAACGTTGTAGAAGATTTTTCCTGTGAGGTTTGTGCTGGTCAGATTAGTCTTTTACTGGGACCAACTGGTTCAGGCAAGTCCACCATTTTGAGCCTCATTAAGCCCGAGATTGCGCCTCAAGGTAGACGAGAGGGTTCAATTGTTGTTTGCGGCCAAGAGGTTTCTACGATGACGCAGGCGCAATCCGTAGACACCATTGCATTTGTGCCGCAAGCCACTTCACAAGCACTTGTGTGTGAGACACCTTTGAAAGAGCTGGCTTTTGGCCTGGAAAATCGAGGCGTTTCAGAGAAAGAAATGCGTCGTCGAATTTTTGAGACGGTCAGTTTCTTTGGTATGGAATCGCTCTTGCACAAGCGCTGTAACGAGCTTTCCGGGGGAGAACAGCAGCTAGTAGCCCTTGCTGCAGCGCTTGTCATGCGCCCAAAGCTGCTTTTGCTGGATGAGCCAACCTCGCAGCTGGACCCGTTTGCGCAGAAGAACTTCACCGCGCTCCTGGAGCGAGTGGCGCGCGAGCTCAACGTTGCCGTGCTTGTTGCCACCCACGACGTTGCCGCGTTCGAGTACCTCGCTGACGCGCGCGTCTGCCTTGGTGGCGAGAAACCCGATGCGCTCCAAGCAGACAGCTCTTCTCGCCAGGCGCTTTGTCCTCGTAGCTCCGCGCCAAACCAAGCATCCACCGCGGCCGACAACACTCCCGTGCTCGAGTTCAGCGCTGTGACGTTTGCGTATCCGCAGAGTGAGCAGCTGGTGCTCAGCAAGTGCTCGCTTGAGGTCACGGGGCGAGAAATTCGTGCGCTCGTAGGCGGCAACGGCTCAGGTAAGTCAACGCTGCTAAAGCTTGCAGCAGGTATTCTTCGTCCAAGGAGAGGCCGCGTCTACAACCAGCTCCAACAGTCCCAGGGGTATATTCCGCAAAATCCTGAGCTGCTCTTTACCTGCCAAAGTGTGGACGAGGAACTTGCCCAGTGGCAGCAGAGTGGCGCCTATTCTGACCAGGACATTCAGGACCTCCTGGAAGCTTCGGGACTTCTTGCTCGCACAACATATCAGAAGCTTATGTCTTCTCATCCATACGACTTGTCTGGTGGACAGCAGCAACTTTTGGCGCTGGTAAAAGTGCTGCTCACAAAGGCGCGTCTGCTCATTCTTGACGAGCCTACAAAGGGTTTGGATGCTCCGACCAAAGAAGCCGTTATCAACCTGCTCTCTTACGCACAGGCAGAAGGTGCAACCATAGTAATAGCAACGCACGACATGCAGTTGATATCGCGCGTTGCTGATAACGTTTCTCTAGTTTTTGATGGTCAGATTTCTCTGACAGAGCCAACTTCAGAGTTCTTTGAGAACTCTTGGGTATGGTCGGCGGAGTAGGTAGCTAGAACCTTAAGAACGGCTCCTCATCCTGGCCAAGCTCCTCAAGAAGCTCATCATCAAGATTGTTGATGTCGCCAAACTCCTCGTGTTCATGCTCCTCTTCATCTTCCTCATGATCGTGAGTATGCTCATTGAAGCCGTAGGCATTGGCTGTCTCATCATCAAACTCAAGTGTTGGAAGAGCGCTGGTAATGCTGCACAGACCAACTCCTGCAGGCATAATCTTTTGCCACTGAGCAATCAGAGGAGTGGTTGGAACTTCTCCCAGCTCAACAATGGAATCCAAGAAAATCTCTTTTGCGCCGTCGAGCAGGTCAGATGAATTTGCAACCTCAATGAGGTGCTCCGAGAAAAGCTCAAGCGCGTGATCTGTGGAATCTGCCTCAACAATGCAAGGCATAAGACAATAGTTATCAGTAGAATCAAGCTCGTCGTTGTAGCTAAAGTTTCCCAGATAGATCATGAAGACCTCCTTGTTGTAGTTTCAAATCATCTTATGCCAAAATAAGATAGACCTTCTCGATATTTTTATTTTGACGGTAAGCGTGAGGTTCTTGTGGATAATCGGCACACGTTATCAATGGTCTTAGAGGTTGTGGCACTCTTTGCTACACCTATTATTCTTGCTGTTGAAATGATATATTTTCCCGATTTTACCGCGGTATCTTCAATTATTTTAGCGATCATTTCAGTTGCATTATTTATGTTAAGTTTTGAGGCAAAGAAGCCTTCAGTTGCCAATTTAGTACCTACTGCCGTCTTTAGCGCATTGGGGGCTGCGGGAAGAATTGCCTTTGCGCCACTCGCGTACGTAAAGCCTGTTTCCGCAGTTGCTATCTTCGCGGGAGCGTTTCTTGGCAGGCATGCGGGCTTTTTAGTAGGCGCCTTATCTGCGCTTCTTTCAAACGTTTTCTTTGGCCAGGGCTCGTGGACGCCATGGCAGATGTATGCGTGGGGGCTTGTTGGTTACTTGGGAGGTCTTCTTGCAACTTTTACCTCAGCTCGCCCTGCATCTTCTAAACGCACATCCGTCCAACAAGGCGAGAAACCCTACAAACTTCCACCTTTCTTGCTTATGATCTGGGCATTTATATCCGGGCCATTCTTTGGCCTAGTAATGAACGTGTACTTTGTTATTGGATTTGTACATCCCTTAACGCTTGAATCCGCTCTTCTCGCGTTTGCGGCTTCAATTCCACTTGATTTAACGCACGGCGTAGCAACGCTTGTTTTTTTGATTTTGTTATGGCTTCCATGGCAAACATCCGTTAGCAGAATCCTCACAAAATACAATCTCACTGGTAGGAGCTTTAGATAAGCCATCTTTTTCCGTTTACCTAAAATGCCTTCCATTTTGCGACCTTTGATCTAGACTGTATTCACTGTCAGCCCCCAGAATGTGGGGGTAAAAATGCAACCTACATCTATCCTTACTGCAACGGCAAACTCAACACTTGAGCTGCTTGCTCCTACGCGCTGCGTTGTGTGCGAGAAACCCGGCCAGCTCCTCTGCGATGAGTGTCGGGCAAAGCTGCCATGGATTTCTCAGCAGTGGGCATGTCCTAATTGCGGCGCTCCATACGGGAAGCTTGTTTGTTCAGAGTGCGCAGATAAAAAGAAACGACCTGTTCAGTGGGAGAGTAGAGCGGTCATTTGTGCCATGGGATTTAAGGGTCCTCCTGCACGGTTGATTTTGACGCTTAAGGATGGACACGAGTTTCGACTGGCACCGGTAATTGCTGCAGCCATATTGTGTGCGCTTGAAGAAGCCTCAGCATGGAAAGCTCGTGACGGTACCTCTCGCTTTGATAGTTCAAAAATTGATGGCGTTTCCTTTATTCCAGCAACTGCAGAAGCGTACGCGCGCAGAGGCTTTGATCATATGGAACTTGTAGCTCAATCGTTTTGCCAGCTTACAGGCTTACCTTTGTATGACGTGCTTATACGTCCTCATGCAAAGGACCAAAGAACACTCTCATCCGCTCAAAGGCAAATAAATTTGAAAGGAAGTATTGCTTGTACTGCGCCGGTCAATCAATCAAATATTTTACTTTTAGATGATGTTGTAACTACGGGAGCATCAATTAGAGAAGCCACTAGAGTACTTTGTGCCGCAGGCGTGCATTCTGTAACCGTAGGCGCATTAGCTCGCGTATGGTGAGTTACCTATGGTTGCAAACGGCTATACTTGATAAGTCTTTTCAGGTCTGTGGTTGCGAAGTTCTCTGTGAGCTTTTAGTCCATGACAGACGAGGTCAAAGGGATCCACGTAAGTTTGCGTGTGCGCACGTAAACGATCATGGCTCGTCCTAGAAGTAAGCCATACCGCCTGTTATATCAAAGAGACAAAGGGTCTCGCAGGCGAGAGAACTACTAGTGGAGCTGCTGCGGTAGCAAAGCAAACGTTCCAGTATGCGAGTGTGGGGTCAAATACCAGGTCAGCTGAAAAGACGCCTGAATAGAAGAAGGAGTTCTGATGACGCGCGGTAAAAACTCTCTTAAGGTGTTACTTCTTATAGCACTTGCTGTTGTTTTAACAGGATGCTCCATTGGTCCTATCAACATTGATCTGGATAAATGCTTCCACGTCAAGTCAGTGCAAGAGGCAATCCAAGAGAAGCGAGAAGCCCGTCAGCAGAAGATTCCTGATTCCTCACTGCACACAGCTGGCACTTTGACCGTTGGTCTACGTACTCAGTCAGTAACAGCTCCAATGGTTGTAGCCTCAGAAGCTGGAACATTGCAGGGAATTGACGTTGAAATAGCTTCTGCAATTGCAGATCAGCTAGGCGTAGACGTTAAGTTTGTATCAGTTAACGGACCAGTAGATGGCCTACAAGCAGGCTGCGACATTGTCATGGATGTCAGAAGTGGTGAAGACTCAACAAGTACGCTCATTTCTGGTTATGCTGAGTATGCAACAGCTCTTTTCCATAAGGGTTCAGAGACAAACATTACTGCTGATAGTTTGAGTGGAAAGTCAGTTGGCGTTCAAACGGGTTCTTTGTCTGAGCGCGCAATGGGTCAGGTACTCACGGGCATGTCTGTTCAGGGTTTTTCTAACCTAAACGATGCTTTTGAAGCACTTGAAAATGGTTCCATCGATTATGTGGCCTGTGATGCATATGCTGGTGCTTATTTAGCAGCAAACAAAGATATTTCTATGGTTGGTGTCGTTGATGTTCCATCCACGATTGGTATTTCTGTAGCAACAAGTAACAAAGCTCTCGCTACACAAATTCAGCAAGCTCTTTCAGCTATTCAATCTAACGGTGTTGAGGGAGTTATTAGAAACAAGTGGATTGGCACCTTGCCACACCTCTCAACTACCAATAAGATTTCTGGTCTTGTGGAAGTTTCTACGCAACCTACCAGCGCTGATTCAGCTACATCTTCCTCTT
>NZ_CAUSFQ010000080.1:0-6564 GCF_963530955.1 Lancefieldella parvula
CCGCATATAAACAGCCTCCCGTTTCTTGGACATAAGAAATGGGAGGCAGTTCACAGCGCTCGTAAAGGATAACTATCCCAGCAACGAAAGCACTTCTCGCTTGGCAGCTAAAAACTCTGCGCTCAAGTCAAACGATGCCAGGTCAGTAGCTTGAGCAGAACCTGCCTCCGACACCGCATCGGCGCAGCCTTGCGGCTCAACAACGCCCACAATCTTGGTTACCACACCCTGCGCGGGACTGCCCGCCATTACGTAAATGCGAGAAGCCATGGCAACCGCCTCATCAACGTCGTGCGTGATCACCAGTGCCGAGAGGCCAAACTCCTTCACGGAAGACATGAGCCACGTACGCATTTCTCGCCGTGTGAGGGCATCAAGTGCCGAGAAGGGCTCGTCCAGCAGCATAATGTCTGAGCCAATGAGCGCTGTGCGCAGGAACGCAACACGCTGCCTCATGCCGCCTGAGAGCTCGTGAGGCCAGCTTTGTGCCACGCGCTCAAGTCCACCGCGTTCCAGCATCTCCTGGGCTCGTGCGCGTGCCTCAGAGCGCAAGACGCCCTTCAGCTCAAGTGGAAGCGCTATGTTATCGATGATGCGCTTGCTTGGGATGAGCAAATCCTTCTGGAGCATGTAGCCAATGTGTCCCGGATGCCCTGTGACGTCAGAGCCATGCAGCAGTACCATGCCCTGTCTCGGCTGCAGAAGTCCTGCAAGCGCATGGAGCAGTGTTGTCTTGCCGCAGCCTGAGCGACCAACCAAGCAGGTAATGGTGCCAGGTTGCAGCTCAATCGAGATATCCTGAGCAACTACCTGACCGTTTCCCCAAACCAGCATAAGATTGCGCGCCTCAAGTGCTGGCACGTCCTGTTGTGGCTCGCATGCAGGTGCAGCTCCTAGGCTTTTCTCGCCAGAAGCGTCCATAGCAGCACCTTCTGTTATGTCAATAAGCTTCTTATCCAAGGTACTCACTAGTAAATCCTGCGGATGGGTCAATCTTATTCTCTAGCAGCTGCTGGTTATTGAGCCAGGTGTAGAAACGCTGCCAACGGGCAGAATCAATGACGCCCCACTTCTCGGCGTCGTCAATGTATTTGGCAGCCAAGAACTTCTGAGAAGCTTTAACCAGGTCAGCGTCAAGTTCTGGAACAGCTTTGAGTAGAATTTCTGCTGCCTCGTCTGGGTTAGAGACGCAGAACTCATAACCTTTTCTGGTAGCGCTTAAGAAGGCCTTAACAGCGTCTGGATTCTCTTTTGCAAAGCCATCATTTACTGCGATAACTGGCGTGTAGTAGTCAAAATTCTGATCAATAGCTGCAAACGCAAAGTAGTTGTACGCAAAGTTCTGAACACGAGCGTTTTGAACAGCCCACTGCTCATACACCCAAACAGCATCAAACATCTTTGCTTTTAGTCCAGATACCTCATCATCTACCTCATAAGGTACCATTTTAAGCGTGGAGGGATCTCCTCCATCAGACTCCATAACTGACCTGATAGTAGCCTGCTCAACAGGGAGATTCCACGTTGCGTAGGTACGATCATTAAGGTCACGTGGACGAACAATGTGATCCTCTTCACGGCTCATAATGCCCGAAAGATTGTGCTGAATGATAGCGGCCACCGCAGTATATGGCAGCGGATTAGAAGACGAGAGGCTGTTAGCAATATAGTCCTGGTAGGTAACGCCCATCTGAGCGCCGCCGGCACCAATCAGCGCATCGGCGCCGTCAGCAGGTGGCTGCTGAATAGTTACCTTGAGGCCGACCTCGTCAAAGTAGCCCTTCTCCTGAGCCACATAAATGCCGGTGTGGTTGGTGTTAGGAGTGTAGTCCAGAGCAAACGTAATCTCTGTGGTACCGCTGGAATTCTGCCCAGCACTCTTGTTTGCGTTGGATGGAGCCGACGGCTGCTCAAGCGAGCAACCTGTGCAAAGTCCTGCTGTCGAGAAACCCATCGCAGTTAGAAAGCCTTTTCTTGTTATACCCTTGCGATTAAATGCGTTCATGCGCGTAATCACTTCTTTCTTTGAGTTCCGTCAAAGTTATCGTGCAGATTCTTTGGCATCCTGAGAGGTATCCCAAGGAAGTGCACGCTTTTGGACAAGTTCCACGAGCTTCATCAACACCAGCGACAGCGCAGACACTACCACGATTGCCGCAAACATCCTGTCGTACGCAAACGCCTTTCTGACGCGCGTCATATACACTCCCAGTCCAGCGTCGCCTCCCAGCCATTCTGCAATTACTGCGCCAATTACGGCGTAGGTCACGCTCATTTTGAGTCCCGAGAAAAACTGTGGTGCAGCAGCAGCCAACTTGACGTGCCAAAAAATCTGCACACGACTAGCTCCCATGGTGGTCATCAGGTCAACCATATCGGGATCAATTGATTTAAATGCCGAGTTCAACGCCACGGTAATGGGGAAAAACGTTGAAATGGCCACAAGAACAATCTTTGGCAAAAGGCCATAACCCAGCCAAAGCACCAGAAGCGGTGCGATAGTCACAATAGGAATAGTCTGCGAGATAGTAACAAGTGGAGAAAGCAGCTTGTCCAGCGTTTTGAAGAAGTCCATAAGAACCGCAAGCGCAAAGCCAATAAGCACTCCAATAGCCAGACCAACAAGGGATTCTAGAAGTGTAATCCCTGTATGTGTCATAAGAAGCTGAAAGTCCTTGACCAGTGCAAATACAACCTGAACAGGTGTTGGCACAAGATAATTTGGAATAATTCCTGCAACAATAACAAGCTGCCAAAGCACAAGAAAAGAAGTAAGGGATATGGCTTGCAGCGCAAACTGAGAAAGTTTTTTCATATGCCCTCCTTCTTGTAGTGCGTAAGGATGGCATTGACTCCCTACGCTGGCATTACCCAGATCAGGTTAATGGGTCGCAGCATGAGGTGCTGCCTCTCAGCCAGGCTATTTCCTAGCTCCCCGTACATTTATTATAGCGCGGACTAGCGCGGACTCCTCTAACATCAAATAAATAGTTAAACAATGCCCCGAAGCCACGTGATCTTAGCCCAACGGACTAGCCCAGAAGCTCCTTAAGTCCCAGCTTATCTGCCTCGGTAATTTGACGTACGACCTTTGCGGGAGAACCAACAACAAGAGAATTGTCTGGAATATCTTTAGTAACCAGACTATTAGCACCAACTACACAGTTATTTCCGATAGTTACGCCAGGAAGCACCGTCACATTTCCGCCAAACCAGCAGTTATCTCCCACCGTGATAGGCAATGCTCGCTCATACCAAGCATTTCTCTCCTCAGCATCTAGAGGGTGTTGAACGGTGTACGCCTTAAACTGTGGGCCCACAAAACTATGAGCACCAAAAGTGATAGGCGCACAATCCATCAAGTATGCACCGTGGTTGATAAAGCTATGTGGGCCAATTTTGATGTTGAAGCCATAGTCAACATTAAAAGGAGAAACTGCTGCGCTTCCCTCTCCCAGTTCGCCGAGAAGTTCGGTCAAAATCTGACGACACTTTTCTTTATCACTTGGGCGGGTCTGATTGAACTCCCAGGCAAGATCCTTAGCGCGCCAAAAAGCTGCGCTTTGTTCTGCGTCAGCTTCACCACCACACCACTCACCAGCGCTCATGCGCTCAAGCTTTGATTTCTTATTTTCTGACTTTGCGGTAGTCTGCTTTGGATCAACATCGTACATGACTAACTCCTTGTGTCTCTTTATGTAATGACAAGAAGTGTAATAAAAGAAGAGCCCCTGACGAGGCTCTTCTCAGTTAGTTTAAAGTTCTTGTAACCAACTACATTGCATCAAAAACATTTACCCACTTAAGCAGGAACTCTGTTTCTTTTACACGACCGCGAGCAAGCTCTGCTGCAGCAACAATGCCAAGCCATTCGTTTACATACTGACGAGTGCAGCCTTGCTTGGTGCAATAAAGATTGATGTACTTCTCGGCAAGTTCCTCATCACCATGAAGAAGCAGGTGCAGATAAGTTGTAGCGCAGTCTGCTGCACCATTGCCCTGTGTTGCATGAGCCCAGTCAAGAATTACAGGAGTGCCATCCTCGGCGAGAATAACATTGGAAGGAACAAAGTCTCCATGACAGACTTTAGTGTGAGGCTTCATACCATCAAGCTTAAGCAGAAGCTCATACCTTGTGGCCTCATCAAGGATGTCTGGAATGCTGTTAATCATTCGGGTGAACTTGTCTTTTTGACGAGTAAGAAGCGGTGCCTTATGAGCATGAATAGCCAGCTCAATATCGACAAACTTATTGAGATACTCGTCCTTTTTTTCTGGATGCTCCTCAATAAGCTGCCTAATTGTTTTACCTTCAACTTTTCTGGTTGAAACAGCCCAGCAATTACCAACTTTACTAATCTCTACAAGAGATGGAACGTTGATGCCGGCCTGCTCAGCACGAGTAAGGTTTAAAGCCTCATTCATAATATCAGCAGAAGGTTTGCTTCCGCTGAACACCTTAACGACTGTGTCTCCGTTGTCATACACAACCTTGTTATTACGCTCGACAATTACCTTTTTATCAGCTTTGAGCTCCATAACAACCTCCAATAAGGTACTCATGCAGATACTCACTCTCCACCTAGTAGTATTGTCGTTCTTCTCTAATCTCTCCTGGCGAGAAGAACACTCTTATTGGTTAAACGGTTGGCAAATTCGGTGAACGTAAACATCTCCAGTTAAAACAAGGAATCGTCCTTCTGACAAAGATCCCCCGCTTTTTATAAAAGCGGGGGATCTGCATACTAAGTGTATGTGTGTTGCTTACTGCTCTTTACGAGTACGAGCATATGCTCC
Organism: Lancefieldella parvula; assembly: GCF_963530955.1. Classification (GTDB taxonomy): domain Bacteria; phylum Actinomycetota; class Coriobacteriia; order Coriobacteriales; family Atopobiaceae; genus Lancefieldella; species Lancefieldella parvula_A. The sequence goes on from NZ_CAUSFQ010000080.1 coordinate 4,798, forward strand.
AACACCAACAAAGCCAGCACCAACTGTTGCAAAAGCAACCATAGCTACAACGCTTGCGTCACCAGTATCAGGCGTGCGATGCTTACGCTTCTTACCAGGCTTCTCTGGAGTTGGAGTTGGAGTAACTGGAGTCTCGGTGTTGGTAATGGTAAAGCCATTAGCCATATCACCAGTTATCTCAGAAGTGTAACCCTCGATAACATCCTCAGAAACGGTGTAAGCAATGACGTGATTATCTGCTGCGTAAAGATTTACACCAACAAACGAACCGGTCCAATTGTTTGCCTCAGAAAGGACAAGGGTCTGACCAGTGTCAACACCATCAGCAAGCAGGTGAACGGTTACAGAATCCTTCTTTGTACCGTTCCAAACCTTGGTTACTGGGACATCACGAGTCACGGGAGCGTCGGCCTTATTGGTCAGGGTAGTAACGTTACCATTAACCTCAGGAGTCTGAGCAGTCCAACCGACTACGGTTCCTTCTGTAAAGCTCAAAGTTACGTTATCAGGAAGACCGTGGAATGTATGCTCCCAGTTGTTTGCTGCAGAAAGCTCAACGGAGTCAACAACATATCCATCTGCCTTTAGATAAACAGTAAGCGTCTCTGGAATAACTGCATCTGGGTTTGCAGAAGTATCCCAAACCTTCTTAACGGTTACATCCTGAGTACCCTCTTCACCAGTAATAACGGTACCGTTGGAGCCAATACCACCACCACGCTGTGCAGTATTTCCAGAAATAATCAGCTGAGCCTTATTCTGTGCTGCAGCGATAGAGCTATAACGAAGATTAGACTCAAGAGCAAGCATATCGGTATTGTTAACGATATTGCTTACTTCTTCAGTAGTATGACGTGCAGCAGCTGGATCAGCTTCACCAAGGATTGAAGGAAGGTTGATGGTAACCGCGCCATCCTTGGTCCAGTGTGCAGAGGCACCACCAAGCATATAATCAGAAATGGTTGCACCGGCAGATTCACCTGCACCGCGAACGGTTGCAATCTCATCACCAGCACCATTTGCGGTGTTGTTGAAGAATGCTACGCCATTTTTGGAGTGGAATTCAGCTACACCAGTTGGGCAGAACCAAGCACCACCACCAATAACAGTTGCGGTGTTGTTCTTAATAAGTGCGTTATTAATGTGGACAACATAAGGAACAGAAGCAACGTAAACTGCGCCGCCCTGGTCATTTGCAGTGTTATTGATAATTTCACCAGCATTAAGGGTTACATTAGCAGATGCAACATAAATACCAGCACCAACACCCTTATCGCCAAGCTGGTTGGTGCCATTACTAGTGACCTTGTTTCCGTCAATAGAGCCACCATTCATGGCGAAGCCAGCGCGATAAATGTTTGGCCAGTTATTCCATGGAGCACCAACCCTGGAATAAGGAACCTTCTGACCACCAACAACACCAACAAACTGGTCGTAGGTAGCAACGCCACCGCCAGCAATGCCAGCAGTGTTGTTCTTGATGATGCCGTTATTCATAACAACGTTGCCGTTCCAGATTACGTAGATACCACCACCGGACTCAGAAGCAACATTATTAGTAATAGAGCCACCGTTGAAGGTAAAGTCTGCCTTTGACTTAGAATCACCAAACTGAGGATTACCTGCGTAAATGTAGACGCCTGCACCTTCAACAGCCTTATTGTTAGTGATATATCCACCACCCATAGTGGCTGTTGTTGTCTCACCGTTTGGATCCAAGGCATAGAGCATCAGACCACCAGAAGAATTAATGGTAGAAGAAGCATC
>NZ_CAUSFQ010000081.1:0-6347 GCF_963530955.1 Lancefieldella parvula
CCTATCTAAATAGTTAAAACTTTTATTCGAACAGGTATTCTACTTTTACAGTAGCCATACAGTTTGGAGGCAAAATGGAGGCAGCCGATAAAAATTTTAACAAAAAAGGTAGACGGCAAGCCATCTACCTGGAGTTTTTGGTGCCTCCTGCGCGATTCGAACGCGCGACCTGCGGTTTAGAAGTTATGTTTTTTACCGCTCATTATGTTTCGTTACGCTCAATAAGTGCTGTTACAACCTGCAAAAACAAGTTTTTGTCCGGTGTGTATAGTAAAACAATCCATACAGTTTGGAGGCAGTTTGGAGGCAGCGCCTCCAACCAACTTGTTGCACGTTAAGGAGAAATGGCATGAATATCTCAGTCAGATTGCGTGGCAAGGTTTGGCAAGCAAGGGTGAGGTATCGTGGAGCAGATGGACTTATTCATGAGAAGCACCACTCTTTGAGTGCTCCATCGGATAAATCTGGTCGAGGAAAAAAGACCGCCATGCTCGAGGCTGAGAAATGGGTTAAGGATGCGGGGTTTGTTGAAGTTGTTGAACAGAGTCAAGCAACAAGGCTTGATTGTTCGGCGTACACATACTGTCTCAATTACTTTAAGAGCCTTGTGGCCACGCAGCAAATAGAACGCCGCACCTATACGTCTTACAAGAATAGTATTCGATACATAGATCTCTTCTTTGGTGAGAAACGCTTACAGGACCTTACTATTACAGACGTTGAGATGTATGTGTCCTGGCTTTATGACTCCAACTACTCAGCAAACACCATTAAGAAGGCGTTTAATGGCCTAAGACAATGTACACGCCATGCCGTGGCGATTAGAGATCTGCAATATGACCCCTGTGCGTCAATCAAGGCTCCTAGGGGCCAGCTTGCGACGCCAAATCCTTTGGACGAACCTTCCCGCAAGAAGCTTCAAGTTATGCTTGCTGCTCTAGAGCTTTCTCCCATGGTTATTGCAACGTATTTGGCGTACTTTACTGGTATGAGACGTGAGGAGTGCTGCGGGCTTCAGTGGAAGGATATAAAGCTCAAAGCTGAGGACGTCACAGCACACCTATGCCGCGCTATTTCGTATGATGGCGGTAAGACCTACATTAAAGGCTTAAAGAACGGTAAAACCAGAACGGTACCTGTCCCAGCACCACTCGTAGACATTCTTAAGCAATGGCGTTCTAAATACATCGAGGACTGTATGTTGATGGGAATTGCGTTTAATGAAGAAATGTATGTCCTTGGAGACTTCTCAGGAGAGTATCTCAGGCCAGAGCGAGTCACAGCTTGGTGGAAGAGACACTCGGAAGAATGGGGGCTTCTAGGCACGCAGGGGAGAAGACCAGTCTTTCACGATCTACGTCACACGTATGCAACGATTGCAGTCAGGACCATGGATATCAAGAGTGCTCAAGATATTCTTGGACATAGTGACATTAATATGACGATGCGTTATGCGGATACAGACATGCAGCAGATTCAAAGAGCTGGCAGGGTTATCGGAGAAGCCCTCAATGATGTGCATAAAGATGGTGCGGAAGTTCTGCAGCTACGTCGAGCGATATAAAAAGAGGGGCTTATTGCCCCTCTTTTTTACTCCAACGTTTTGAAATAACTTCGTAGGTTATTCCAATTCGTTTTATTGTCATGCAAGTTACAAGAACAAGATTTAATGAAAGGGCAATTGCTAAACCTGCGAATAGATCCCCTATCAATGTGTTGTATGTTGATACAAGTGGCTTTACAACTATAAATGCTGCCGAGGTGAACCCTGCAACGACAGCCCAAAGAGTACAATAAAAAATCTCATCAATTACTTTTAACTCTCTTCCTTCAGGTTTAATTTCTTTTTGTGCGATTAATTGCATCCTGAGCTGGTAAACCATTACAACGACGGCGAAAATTAACGAAGAGGTAATTGATACCCATGTTAGGAGTCCCTGAAGAGCTTCATCGAGAGAGCTATGTAGCTTATCTGCGTTGATGGTAATTACAACAGCGATGATAATTGGTGTAATAATCTGACAAAAAACGTCAAATTTAGATATCTTCTTTTCGTCACCTTGGTGGAGTGATGCAATATAGTTTTTGGCCACATAACATAAACTAATTTTGCTCATTTCTCCTCCTCATGTCGAACATTCGTTCTTTGTTGTAACTATTCTACAATATTGAGCGTCCTAATCTGTTTGAAATGTCTTCTACCTTTTCTGCGCATCTTTTAACAAATTCATCATCACTTAAAGGTCTATCACCATTGCAGTTCAATAGCTCAACGATTCTCATATCAAAATCATCATTCAATTTGAATTTCTTTGTTCGTCCAACGTTATTTTTTATTTGGACCTCAACAACAGTGTCCTCGTCGTCAAAAAGACTTTCTTCATATCCGACCAATGTTTTTCTTCTTGAGTCAATAGATCTAATCGCGTCGAGTATCTCCATTGGAAATGGTCTGTTCTTTTTATGTCCATACGTCAACATGACATAGTCGCTTTCTTTAATTAAGCTTTCAGATATGTCATTTTGTTTGATGTAATGTTTGATAGAAATTTGCTCGACAGATTTAAATGCGTCTTCTGCTTCTTTTTCTGTAACTGCTTCATATTTCATAGTTACGTGTGGAGCGGCTTGTCTTAGGTAGTTCGCAAATTCTCGTGGAACAATGGTATCTCCAGCAGATGATAAAGCATGTTCAACGCAAAGGATTGCATATGTATCACCTGTGTTTTCAACGGATAAATAAACGCGAGTTCCGACTAATGCCGCTTGTTCGGCGTTAATGTTTCCTACATTTTTATCAGTAGACGGCTCGTAGATAACACGATCTTCGCCAGCAAGGCCAGATTCAATTGATGCGAGAATATATTTTTCCGAAGCAATTTCAATCTTATGAAATTTAAAAACTTTAACGTTTTCATTTTCTAATTTTGGAGTGATTCTGGAATTGAGAAATTTTGAGAAGTGCGTAAGGATGTCTGACCCATCTAAATCGTATATGCTACAGACTTCATCAGGGTGCCTTCTCTTGTTGAACATAAATTTGTAAACAACAAGAGTTCTTTCAGCATAAACAGCCATTTCCCAAACCCTTTCACAATTCCTTCAAACTTTTATATATCAGACTCAGTTTTTGTCCGGTATTAACACTAAATTGGAACGTGCGTTCCTTGAGAACTGAACAATTACTAAGCACCATTACGCATAATATCAACTGCTTCTTGTATCTTTTTAGTTGCTGCGGTGTATGCTTCCTCTTTTGCTTTTATTGAATCATTGGTTTCCCATCCTGCGAGCTCATCAATAGAGCAGTCAAGTGCTTTACATACGCGTAGGGCGTCACCAAGCGTTATTTCCGTTGTGCCACGTTCCCAATTGCCAACTATTTTTTGTGTTGAACCAATTAGATCTGCTAGCTGACCTATTGTTAAACCCTTTGACTTTCTAATAGAGCGTAGCTGCAAATTGTAAGCGGACATTAGAATTACCTCCTTTAACTGGAGATATTACACTATTTTACAAAAAAATCCAAATATTGGAAAAAACTTCTTGACTATCCAAATTTTGTCCCTACACTATAAATTGTCCAAATTAAGGACATTATGAACTTTGAAAACCAGATAGTGGTAATTCCACATAGTTTCTATTTATCTTTTGTAAGAAAGGAGATATATGACGGTCATCAAACTTGCTGAAAATATTAGAGTTTGCCGCGCACGCAAACGTTTGACTCAAAAAGACCTTGCAGATCGTGCAGGCGTTGCTGTTGCGACCATTGGCAAACTAGAAAGAGGCATTCAGTCTGAAGAGGAAACTGAGCTTCGTACTGTCATTAAACTTGCCACGGCTTTAGATATTAGTCCTAACAAGTTAGTTGGTTGGTAGATTATGCCAATACCTCAAAATACTGGCTCAGCGTGGTCATACCACTGGGAGCCAAAAGTCGAGCATAAGCTCGAACCAGAAAAGGCCAAACCGCCCCACACAACAATATCGCGTATTAAGAAAGCATCACTCATAAAGAGTTGTTTTAACGATGTGTATTACGCCAGGGAAGACAATGGAAATCTTTGGTTTCTTGGTAGTTTTGAAACGGATCAAGAAGCAAATGAAGCCTTAAAAAGGTGGGCAAAATGTCATTAGAAAAAGTAGCTACTTTTTGTAGGAATCTTAAATCATCCATTAGAAAACATCCAATTCGCATGCTTTCATGCTTGGTTTCTGTTCTATCACTTATGTTTTCAGTTTACTGCATTTTTGCTTGCTCAAAGATGACAAGCGTCGTTGGTTTGTGTGTAGCAGTGTTTGCTCTTTGCTTTGCGGGACTTATTTATTAACAAGATAAAAGTGCCCTCCTCACGCGGCAACGTGGGAGAGCGTGTCCAAAACTTTAAGGAGTTGAAATGGACGATACAAGTATACAGGTTTTTAGCTCTCAACAGTTTGGTGAGCTAAGAGCCCTCAAAGGATCTGATGGTGAGCCTTGGTTTGTCGCTAAAGATGTTTGTGATGTTTTAGAGATCAGAACCGATACAATTCGCAGAATTTTAGACGATGATGAAGTTGACGAAACGAACCCCAATACTATTGGGGTTGCTGGCGGACGAAACCCGCTCATCGTTTCTGAAGCTGGTCTTTACAATCTCGTTTTGCGCAGTCGAAAGCCAGAAGCTCGGGAGTTTAAGCGCTGGGTCACGCATGAAATTCTTCCATCCATCCGACGCTCTGGTGGCTACATTGCTACAGACGGCTCTGAGAGCAACGAAGACCTTCTCGCTCGTGCGGTCCTAGTCGCAAACGAAGCTATCCAGCGTAAGGATGCACAGCTAAAAGAACAACAACGTCAGCTCTATGAGAAGGATACGACAATCATTGAGCAGGGTGTCAGAATTGACGAGCTCGCACCAAAAGCTGGCGTGTATGACACGGTTATCAATGTCAAGGGCACGATGACAATCACAGACGCTGCACGTTATCTAGCACAATACGACCCGCTCATGAATCGCAAACGTCTCTTTGCGCTTCTCCGTGCCGATGGAATGATTTGCCAGGGGAGCAACGCTCCAACCAAGCGAGGAATTGAGACAGGCAGATTTGTACAGATCATGAGCACTCGTCGAGACGGCAAATCAAATGAGCCTTATGCCAGGATGACGCAGAAAGGCTTTGACTGGTGCGTTAATGCTTACTGTACAGCTCCACTCATTGATTAGCTCTTATGGAGAGCTTGCGAAACACTGAGCTTATAACCGTTGAACAGGCTTCTCAATTATTAGGCATCCCGGTCTCCACGATGCGCAAGATGTGCGCTCGAGGGGAGGTGTATGCCAAGAAAGCCGGTAAACGATGGCTCATAAATAGACGGATTCTCTTAAGCCTATACGGCTTGCATTCTAAGGAATAACCCATGAACAAAAGAATAATTCTTGTGGCTTTGCTGCCCTTGTTGGTCTACTTCACAGCTGACTGCCTGGGCATTTTTGAGCCGCACAATGTGGCATATCTGATGGCTTTTAGATATGCCTTAATCGCATATGGACTTGTTGGAGCTTTAGCCGTATGGATCAAAGACAAAGAGAAAGAGGCTTGCAATGCTGACTAAAGAAGAACGTACAGCAATCGCTGATAGGTTGAGGGGCACTTTTTACATTACCAACTCAACACTCTTTAAGGCTCTTACAGGGGAAGAAGAACTAATCGAAAATGACCAGGTTAGAGAGCTTTGTGTGATAGCCAGGGTTATCTTTGAACTCTGCGACACGTCAAACATGCTTGAGTTGCCAGTGGACAAAGACGGCGAGGTTATCCGCATTGGTGACACGGTGTACGATAGCGACGGCGATGAGTATAAAGTCACAGGGTACAAAACACTCTTTGAGTATACAAATATTTTCTTGTCAAATGGTTCAGAACCAGTTTACGCAACGGTATTGGCGCATTACGTAACTCACAAACAGCCTGTAACGATTGGGGTACTTGTTGAGCGAATTAAAAATGTCATGAATGACGATAGTACGACCGTATGGGCTTACGATGAATTGGATGACATCGCTACCCAACTAGAGCATCTAGGTGATAACGATGAGTGACATTACACCTGAGGAGCGCCGTAAGGTTGCGGAGAAGCTGAGACAGTATGTGAATGGCTTTGATTTTGGTGACGCTAACCCCGTTTGGTACGTCATGAAGTCTGTTTTTGGAGATGTGCACAAGCGCGAATACAGCGAGCTGTTCACTCGTCTAGCCAACTTAATCGACCCAACATGCCATCAAGTAATAGAAGACGAGACGCAAGTTTGCAGCGAGTGCTCAGAAGACCTAGACGAGGGGTATGGATGGGACTTCTGCCC
>NZ_CAUSFQ010000082.1:0-6231 GCF_963530955.1 Lancefieldella parvula
CAAAATGCTTGCAGACTGCAGACAAAATCTGAGGATAGTAGTTTGAATGACCAAAAAGGCTACCAAAAACGCCTTCGGAAACAGACAGCTTTGGATCAGCAATAAGTGCTGCAGCATCAATAATTTTACGAGTTCCTAGGCCGTCACAGTCAGGACAGGCGCCATAAGGAGCGTTGAAGGAAAAATCGCGAGGCTGCAGATCATCCATGGAGTGACCGTGAATAGGACAAGCAAGCGCCAGTGAATACTGCAGAAGTTCTTCTGGCATAGTCTCTGGATTGGACTTATCGGCCAGGAGCAATATACCTACTTTACCCTGGGCAAGCTTAGTTGCCTGCTCAACGCCCTCAACAATGCGACCCAAAGAATCAGGACGGATAACAATACGGTCAACGACAACCTCAATATCATGCTTGAGCGTTTTACCCAGCGTGATCTCTTCATCAAGTTCACGCACAACGCCGTCAACACGAACGCGAGAAAATCCTTCTTTGCGCAGGTCTTCAAAAAGCTTGACGTACTCGCCCTTGCGGCCCAAAACAACAGGAGCCAGAACATAGGCTCTGCGTCCCTGACCAGCCTCAAGGATTTTATCGGCAACCTGATCTGTTGTCTGACGCTCAATAACGCGTCCACACTCAGGGCAGTGAGGAGTACCCATACGAGCATATAAAAGACGCAGATAATCATAGATTTCTGTAACAGTACCTACGGTAGAGCGAGGATTTCTAGAAGTTGTCTTCTGATCAATAGATACAGCTGGAGAAAGACCGTCAATAGAGTCAAGGTCTGGCTTATCCATCTGTCCCAAGAACTGACGGGCATAGCTGGACAAGGACTCAACGTAGCGGCGCTGTCCCTCTGCGTAAATGGTGTCAAAGGCAAGGCTTGACTTGCCCGAACCAGAAAGTCCCGTAATAACTACCAGCTGATCACGAGGGATATCAATGTCAATGTCTTGCAGGTTGTGCTCTCGTGCACCACGGATAGCAATTTTGCTTGAAGCCATAGTTCCTCACATAACCAGTTTGACGTACGCGTCTCTTTTGACGCGCCTGCCGCCAAACAATAGAAAACAACATCAGTACACACCGATACAATTTGTGCGTACTGATGTTCTAGTATACCCAAGATAGTGCCGCCAAAACACGGCAAGCGCGCTTCCCTATTTAATGCGAACCTTCATTACGGCTTTTTTGAGCTTAGAGCCAGAATTCTCCAGCGTACAGCCTGGTTTGTGAGCATCAGATGGAGGTGTCACTAAAAAATCACCAGCGTGCAAGGTAACCCATGTCTCTTCTCCAGGATTGGTGTAAGCACCAAAATCAGCGTCAGCATTGAACTCACCCTTAAGAACACACTGCTCAAGAGGGGCAACAGCAATGCTTTCGGTGCCAGAAATAACTACGTGAATATCGGCGTAAATCTTATGAGCCTCATAGTCCTTCTCGCCAGGTAGAACTGTTTCAATCTCCATGACGTTCACAAAAACGTTATCTCCATCAATTTCTGTTTTGCCCAAAGGCAGCTCGTCAAGATTGTGTGCTGCTAGAAACTCCGCAGCACAAGCCATATATTTTTGACCGAAGTCATTCTCAGATAAGTTTTTAATTGACGAGAAAATCATGTGAACCTCCTACGTTCAGCTAAAGTGCGCCGAAAAGATTATAGCTATCTCGTTTGCCATAAACTTCTATGGGTAGAATTAAGTAGTTACTGCATACAACTGCTATATAAGGAGAGACATGGCAGACGTAGATATTGATCGTGAGGCACTTCGTAAAGAGATTGACGCCGCACTTCACGGCAAAAAGAAAGAGCCACAGCCACCTGCAGGCTTTGAACTCAATCAACACTCAAGCGTTAAACACGTTATTGGCGTTGTTTCTGGTAAGGGTGGCGTTGGCAAGTCTTTTGTCACCGGTATTCTTGCAACTAACCTTGCTCGTGCAGGTAAGCGCGTTGGTATTCTTGACGGCGATATTACCGGACCTTCAATTCCTCGTATGTTTGGCATTTCTGATGAGCGTTCTTACGGCGTTGAAGAGCAGCTTATTCCTATCGAGGACGCAAACGGTATCAAGATTATGAGCGCTAACCTGGTGCTTCAAAACGAGACCGATCCTGTTCTCTGGAGAGGCCCTGTTGTTGCTGGTGCTATCCAGCAGTTCTACAGCCAGTGCAACTGGGGTGACCTTGATTATCTGCTTATTGACATGCCTCCAGGAACGGGCGATGTTGCACTGACCGTATTTCAGTCCCTTCCTGTTGAGGGGGTTGTAATTGTTTCTTCTCCACAAGATCTTGTTCAGATGGTTGTGGGCAAGGCGGTACGCATGGCAGAAATGATGCATGTACCTGTGCTTGGTTTGATTGAGAACATGGCATATATCACCTGCCCTCACTGCGATGAGCGCATTGAGCCTTATGGCCCATCAAAGCTTGCCGAAACCGCAGCAGCATTTAACCTCAAGCCTTTGGGACAGCTTCCTATGGATGCAACCTTTGCGCAGATCGCCGATAAGGGAACCTTTAGTACGGAGCTTCCTCAAGGTCTTGTCCCTGACGCAACGCAGAGCGTTCTTGACCTGTAAGTCCTAGAAGCTGGTGCTTACACAATACAAAAGGTAATTCTTACTATGGCTCAAACAACGCGCATTAAAGAACGACAAGCAGCACAGGCTCAGCGTATTAAGCAAGCTCAGGCGTTCATGGTGCCAGACAACATTGATGTTGCAATTTTAGGTGGTGGCGCAGCAGGACTCTGCGCTGCCATCACTGCTGTTGAGGCTCTTGGTGTCAATAAGCGCGTTGTTGTCTTTGAAAAAGCATTGGAAAGCGGCAGAACTATCCTGGCAACGGGCGGAGGACGCTGCAACTTTACCAATGCTGATTTGAGCTTTAAGAATTTCTCTCATCCAGAGTTTGTCCAGGCTGTTTGCAGGGATAAGGACACCTTCCTTGCAGATATTCTCTCTTTCTTTAGGTCCAGCGGTCTTGCGTGGGCAACTGAAGACGAGGGCAGAATGTACCCGCTTACCAGGCAAGCAAGCTCCATCCAGTCACTTTTGCTCAGACGTGCCCAAAAAGCCGGTGTTCAATTTGCCCTGGGACGAGAAGTCACATCGGTAAAACCCCAGCACAACGGCTTCACCGTTACCTTTCAAGAATGCTTTGGTGGCGAGAAAACCCACAAAGTCCAAGCATCATCGGTAGTTCTAGCCACTGGCGGACTCGCAACCACAAATCTTGCAGAGAGCCTTGACTTGCAGACCACTTCACTGCGACCTGGACTCTGTGCACTTACTTGCTCTCCCCAACCTCCAGCAAGTTTAGATGGAAAGCGCGTCCGTGCTCATGCGATGCTTTTAAGAGATGGCAATGTCCTTAAACAGGAATCAGGCGAGCTACTCTTAAGGTCCTTTGGACTCTCGGGCATCATGATTTTTAACTTGTCCCGCACCGCTCTTCCAGGCGATGTACTTGAGATTGATCTTCTCCCTCAGCTTACAGAAGAAGTGGGTTCCGCAGCTGTAGAAGCTCACACCACCGACGGTCTTCTCGACCCACAAATTGCCGCCTACCTGAGCGTCAGCAATTCAGTTGAGACCACGGTTGCCAAAGCTCACAGAATGGCATTTACCGTTACGGGTACGTCTTCCAAAGTTGTCCCACAAGTCTGTGTTGGTGGTATTTCCGTTGAACAAGTGAGTGCAGACACACTTGAGGCGCGCAGCATTCCAGGTCTGTTTATCGCTGGAGAAGCTCTTGACATTGATGCTCAATGTGGAGGCTTTAACCTCTCGTGGGCGTGGAAGAGCGGTATGATCGCCGGTCTGGCTGCCGCAAAAAGCGCTGGTCAGAATTGCAAATCTTTGAAAGAGGACAACTAACATGCTGGAAGTATCAAACATTAAAGTTCATGTTGCTCCTCTTCGTAAGCATCCTGCTAAAGAATCAAAGGTGGGGTTTGACGCGCTCCTTCGCACTCTCCGAGTCTCTGCGGATGAGGTTGCCTCATATGAGCTGCATAAACGCTCAATTGATGCACGTAAAAGAAACGATATTGTTCTTATCCTTACCTACCACGTAAACCTTAAAGGTGGGCCTGCGGCGGAACAAAAACTCCTTAACAAGATTCAAGGCAAACCTGCGGCAAAGCATATCAAGCTTGCTGAGGCAAATGCTTTTACGCTTCCTAAAGCGAAGCAACCTGCTCCCTCAGAGAATCGTCCCGTTGTTGTAGGAGCAGGATGTGCAGGCTTGTTCTGTGCGCTTACGCTTGCCAAGGCTGGTCTTAATCCCCTGCTTATTGAGCGCGGAGATGATGCAGCACGAAGAACTGCAGCGGTAGAGCATCATAACCAAACGGGTCAGCTAGATCTTGAGAGCAACATCCAATTTGGTCTTGGTGGTGCTGGTACATTCTCTGACGGCAAGCTCAACACGGGTACCAAAAGTGCTTCTCACCGCTTTATTCTTGAGACTTTTGTAAAAGCAGGTGCACAGAAAAACATTTTATGGGATGCAAAACCCCATGTAGGAAGTGATGTTCTTCCCGCCGTTGTGACCAACATTGTCACAATGATTGAAGAGGCGGGTGGAACCGTTACATTTAGAACAAAACTCGCCTCCCTAGAGCGAGCCTCAGATGGCTCTCTTTCTGCAATTCAGGTTGAGAAGACCAATCCAGACGGCTCAACTCAAACTGAAACCATAAAGACTCGCACAATGATTCTTGCGACTGGTCACTCGAGTAGAGACACGTATGTCATGCTCAAAGACAAAGGTATTTCTATGGAGAGAAAAACCTTTGCTATGGGTGTGCGAATTGAGCATCTTCAGTCTCAAATCAATAAATCGTTGTACGGTCCCGAGGCAACCAATCCCGTACTTGGAGCGGCCCCTTACAAACTTTCTGTTCATCTTCCCTCTGGTAGGAGTGCTTTCTCATTCTGCATGTGTCCTGGTGGCTATGTTGTATCTGCAGCTAGCGAGAAGGACGGCGTAGTCACAAACGGCATGAGCCTGTCTGACCGTGCGGGCAAAAATGCCAACTCCGGCCTGTTAGCTAACGTCTATCCAGAAGATCTACCAGGAGACGACGTACTTGCTGGCATTGAGCTGCAACGCTCTTGCGAGCAGGCGGCCTTTAAAGCAGGCGGCGGCTCTTATGTTGCTCCTGCTCAGCTGGTTGGTGACTTCCTACACAAGAAAGCTTCTACTGGACCGCGTTCGGTAAAACCGACGTATCCACGTGGCGTTATCTGGACCTCACTTGAAGACTGTCTGCCTCCCTACATCCTACAAACCTTGCGAGAAGCCCTTCCAGTTATGGACAAAAAGCTTCATGGTTTTGCTCATCCCGATGCTGTGCTTACGGGAGTTGAAACAAGATCAAGCTCTCCTGTAAGAATTACCCGTGATGAAACAGGACAGAGCATTAACACACCAGGAATATGGCCTGTAGGTGAAGGCGCTGGCTATGCGGGCGGCATTATGAGTGCTGCTGCAGATGGCATTAGAATGGCTGAGCTTGTAGTAGAGCACTACAACAATGCTTAGTGCTTGCCTCTATAACGTCTGCGAGTTGCGTGAGCACTGCCCTTTCTAGCTCCTGTTTTAAGCCTTTTAATAACATCATCTGATGTAGTGCCTTCAAGCTGGCTTCTAATGGCTACAATCTGATCTCTGAGCTCTGCTGCATGCTCATAATCCATTGACGCAGAAGCTTCTGCCATCTCTGCTTCCATACCAGAAAGCATAGCCTCAACTTCTGAGCGCGGAAGATTTTGAAGCTCTTCAGCAAGCAATTCTGCAGGCATCTCAAGAATTGATTCTTGCTGTTCTTCAAGCGAATCTTCATCATCAGAAGCGGTATAGAACTCTCCGTTTTTGCGCTTACGCTTATCAACGTTTTCTGAAGCTTCAGCAATAAAGCCTGCAATATCCGTAATGGATTTCTTAACGGTCTTAGGTACAATACCGTGCTCTTTGTTAAACGCTTCCTGAATTTCTCGGCGCCTTTTTGTCTCATCTATAGCAATGCGCATAGAATCAGTGATTTTATCGGCATACATAATGACCTGGCCTGAAGCGTTTCTTGCCGCTCTACCCATAGTCTGAATAAGAGACCTTCTGTTTCTTAAGAAACCCTCTTTATCGGCATCAAGAATTGCTACGAGAGAAACCTCTGGAATATCAAGTCCTTCTCGCAAAAGGTTAATTCCA
>NZ_CAUSFQ010000083.1:0-6186 GCF_963530955.1 Lancefieldella parvula
GTAGAAACCGTATCATTGAGCGCTTGAAACAGATGGAGGCCTCCCATGAGTAATCCAGCAACTAAGATTGAGATTCTCTATCCAGAGTACGGTAACCAGGGTGGAGATAACGGAAACGCTCTCTACCTGGAAGCTTGCCTTCCAAAAGAGAACTTCGTATACACTTCTCACGCAGCAACGCCTTACTTTGTGGAGCATACGCCGTCGGCAATCATTATGGGCGGCATGACAGAAGCCCAGCAAGAGCTTATTATTTCTCGCCTTATGCCTTACAAGGACAGGCTTGCTGAGCTGGCTGATCAGGGCGTTCCTATGCTGTTTGCCGGTAACGCTTCAGAGCTTTTTGGCCAGAAAATCGTCAATCCTGACGGCTCAGAGATTGAGGGCTTGGGTCTCTTCAATTTTGTGACCACTCGCTATATGCCCCAGCGTTTCCACGACGTTCAGGTGGGTGAATTTGATCCTGGTAACGGCAAAGAACCCTTTACTGTTGTGGGCTTTAAGATGCAGTTCACTCTTACCGAGGGAGATAACTCTAACTGCTACTTCCTTAAGAATAAGGTTGGATTTGGCATCAATAAAGAAAGCAAGTTGGAGGGCTTCCGTCGCAAGAACGCTATTGCCACCTGGCTTATTGGCCCGCTGCTTCCGCTCAACCCATACCTCACACGCTGGATTTTGGATATGGCGGGCGAGGAGGACACCCCTCTGGCCTTTGAGGAAGAGGCAGTTGCGGCATATCAGAAGCACGCTCGCGAGATGGTCTATCCAGGAATGCACCTGCATTACTAATTGTATGTCTGCGCTGCTCATTTGCTCATATATGCGTTTCGTCGTATCATGAACTAAGTTTTTAGAGTTAACAAGGGGATTGTTTTGCCACAGGTTTCTTCAGCTTATGCAACAAAACAGCGCGCCCAGCGCCTTGCACGTATCGGTATCATTGCGGCTCTTTATGCAGCACTTACTCTTGCAACCCTTCTCTTTTTGGGCGGTCTAGCCTGGGGTCCTGTGCAGTTCCGCATTTCAGAGGCAGTTGTTGTTCTTGCGCTCTTTACTGCTGACGCAATTCCAGGACTGACACTTGGTTGCGTCATTGCCAACCTTGCAAATATGGTTATTTCTGGCACAGGTGCTTTGGGGTTGTTGGACGTAGTCTTTGGCTCCTTGGCAACTGCCCTTGGTGCATGGTTTACCTGGAAAAATAGGAAGAATGTACCACTTGCACTTCTAGGACCTGTGCTTGCAAATGCAGTAATTGTTTCTGCGTATCTTCCCATTTTGCTTCAGGGCTTGGGATTCTACACAATTCCATTTACCACTATTGAGCTCGACGGCTCATATCCTCTTATGTTCTTGTTTGGCTTTATTACCACAGGACTTGGAGAAGCTGTTGTTCTCTATGTGCTTGGTGCTCCTTTAGCTCGCGCGCTTAAGCATTCGTCTTTACCTCAGCAGCTTGCTTCTGAGGATTCTGCTACAGAATCTGTGGAGAACTAGACAGCCATGCAGAGACTTGCTCAGTACATACAGAGGTCAACCAGGGTGGTCCTGGTTCTTCTCGCCTGTGTATTGCTGGGTCTGCTTTCTTGGAGTGTCATGGCAGACAACCTGTTTGCCGCTCTTGTTGCAGGCGGAGGACTTGCCACAGTCATTGTTTTTGGCGGCACTACTCAGCCGGGTAACGAGCACGCTCGGTCTCAGGCAACAGAGCGAACACTTGAGGTTGCCTCTAAGACGCTCAAGACCTTACGCGGAGGCTTGTCGCAAGAAACAGCGCCAACTATCTGCACACTATTGCTTCCAGAAACTTCTGCAGCTGCTATTTCCATCACGGATACAGAGTACGTGCTGGGCTTTGAGGGAGACATTGCAACATCGCATATGCCTGGTTCAAAAGTGGTTGGCCCTGCAACCGAGGTTCTGGAAAGTGGCCGCATGGAGACGTTTGTCTCGGTAGATAGTCGTCAGCAGGTACTACAAAGGCGCGGGGGCTTTGGCAATGGTGGCAGTTCCTTTGGCATCATTGTTCCGTTGATTGTTCAGGACCGCACGGTTGGCACTATCAAGCTCTACTATCGTCGTGGCATTGAAATTGATCGTACGCAGTTGGCAATTGCTGAGGGACTGGGCGAGCTTCTCTCCACGCAGCTTTCCTCATATGAGCTTGATCGCCAGGCAGAGTTAACCGCTCGAGCAGAGGTCAAAGCCTTGCAGGCACAGATTAATCCGCATTTCTTGTTCAACACGCTCAATACCATTGCATCTCTTACGCGTACAAACCCCAATAAGGCGCGAGACCTGCTTCGCGAGTTCTCTGTGTTTTATCGCCGTACGCTTGAGAGCTCTCAAGGTGCGCTCATTCCGCTTTCTCAGGAATTGACACAAACGCGCAGGTATTTGACAATTGAGAAGGCGCGTTTTGGAGAAGAGCGTATTCAAGAGTCTGAGCATGTCGATGAGGGATGCGAAGATATTCAGGTACCGTCTTTTTTGATTCAGCCTATTGTCGAGAATGCCGTGAGGCACGCTATGAAAGATGAAGGCGCCCTCCATATTGACATCCACGTCACACGCGATGATGATGATGATATTCTTATATCTGTTGCTGATGATGGTCTTGGAATGGATGAAGAGACTGTTTCTCGCTTGCTTAATGGTCAAGGTCCTACCCCGCAGGATTCTTCGGGGAGAAATAGGGGCACGGGTATTGCCATTAAGAACGTAGCTGAGCGAGTTGAGCGCTTCTACGCCGCTGGATCTGGCATGGAAATCATGTCTAAGCCAGGTCAGGGTACGTGCGTGACACTCAAGCTTGCAGGTGCGGCTCTGCAGGCAACAGCATAGTAGTATCGGTTTTGCTTAACGCTGCGTTAGGTCGTTGGGAGATGAATGACATGCGTGCCATGATTGTTGATGACGAGGCTCCAGCCCGTTCTGAGCTCAGGTTCTTGCTTGAGGAGACCGGCCGTCTCGAGGAAATCATTGAGGCCACAAGTGCAAGGGATGCTGTCGAGAAACTCATGGAGTCTCGCGTTGAGGTCATGTTCCTTGATATCTCTATGCCTAAGACAAATGGAATGCAGCTTGCAGAGGCTCTTCACAAGTTGAAGAACCCTCCTCAGATTGTGTTTGTCACTGCATATAGTGAGTACGCACTAGATGCCTTTGGCGTTAATGCCGTTGATTACCTGATGAAGCCCGTTGAGACCGAGCGCCTTGAGCAGGCCCTTGATAAGGTTGAGGAGCGTCTGCGCCCTCAGTCTCCTATGGCAACTATTGAGCGTATTCCTGTCATTAAGAGCGGAAGCAAAGTTCTTGTTCCTATTGATCAGATTCGCTTCATTGAGGCAAAAGACGATTACTCCTGTATCTACACAGAAGATGACCGTTTCTTGTCTACTATTTCTCTGCAAAAACTTGAAGAGCGCCTTGCTCCACACGGATTCTTCCGCATTCATCGTAGCTTTATCGTGAATCTTGAGTATGTTGACGATGTTGAGGTTATCTCTGCTGGTATCCTACAGTTGACTATTCAGGGATTTGAGGAGCGTCACATCTCGGTTTCTCGCCGTCGTGTGGTTGCACTCAAACGAGCACTGGGACTGTAGAAGCTCAAAGGGTTTCTCGCCAGAGGCTTAAAAGCGCACGTAGGAGTTTGGTATGGCACTGGTAAGGTTTGATGTAATTTCAGATACGCATGGGTATTTGTCATCTGAGTTGCTTGAAGCTCTGCAGGGCGCCAACTACATTGTGCATGCAGGAGATATTACCTCCAACGCCGATTATCAAACACTGCAGGAGATTGCTCCCGTTAAGCTTTGCTTGGGCAATAATGACTTCTGCTACAACTATGGTCCCATGGTAAAGAAAAAGATTATTTTCTTTGCAGCTGGTCTCAAGTGGCAGGTATGTCATTATCGCGAGAGGCTTGACCTGGTCAAATGCAATATTGCTATCTGCGGTCACACGCATAAGCCTTTTGTACAGCGTGACGAGTGGACCAATACATTTGTAATGAATCCAGGAAGCCCTACCTACCCGCGTGGTCGCGAGGGCGCAACTATGGGACGCATTATTGTCGATGATGAAACAGCCCAGGTAGTCAGCGCAGAGATAATTAGTCTGTCTTCGCTTGAGGTGCTTTCTTCTTGTAAATAAGCGATGGAATCATCAGCTTGGTAAAAAGCACGAGCCATACAAGGGCAAGCGAGAAACCACCAATGACGTCGGTAGCGTAGTGCACACCCAGATAAATTCTACTGACGCCAATCATAATGATGACGCCAGAGAACAGGCCACACCAAATCCAACGTTGTAGCTTGTCTTTCTCGTAATGCCAGACAAGCCAAATGAGCAGGCCATAAAAAGCCATCGAGAACATCGAGTGGCCCGAAGGGAAGCTGTAGCCAGTTTCAACTACTAGCCTAAAGCCATCTGGACGAGGACGCTGGACAATAGCCTTAAAGATAAGGTCAACAACAACAACGCCACCCAGGTTAATAAAGGCAAGCCTGCCAACACTTGGTCCTGGTGCAAAAGCAGCAACCACAATAAGCATGACAATAACGGTGACGGGGCTTGCAAGTCCAGAGAACCCTTCCATTATCTCTGTGAGGAGGGGAGTTCTGAGGTGGACAACAAAAAGTCTGTAGGCAAAGTGATCAATGCCAATGACGTCGCCTTCAGAAACGTCAATCAACAGAAAAATAAAAATTGCTGATGAGACAAGCAGAATGATGGTAGAAAGGCTAGAACGCAGACGCTGTAGAAAAAGGCGCTTGCGAACTCCTGTTAAAAGTCCTGTCTTTTGAGCATCAAGGCTTTTATCGGCCATTAGTTCTCCTTGTAACAAAAAGGCGGCACGCCGATAGACGTACCGCCGCTTAGTTCAATGATAAGCCAGCGCAAGCGCGTGACACACAAGAACTTACAGGTTAGCGTTAAGCTCAGAAACGAGGTCAGCCTTAGGAAGATTGCCAACCATGGTGTGAACTGGCTCACCGTTCTTGAAAAGGATGAGGGTTGGGATAGAAACGATGCGGAAACGAGTTGCAAGATCAGCCTCGTCGTCAACATTTACCTTGTAGACGTCAAGCTTGTCTGCCATCTCATGGCCAACTTCCTCAACGACTGGGCCAAGAGCGCGGCAAGGACCACACCAGGATGCCCAGAAATCAACGAGGACAGGCTTGTCTGCGTTAGCAAGAACAGAATCGAACTCTGCAGTAGTGAGCTGCTGTGCCATAACGAACCTCCAGTTACATACGGCTATAAAGCCATTAACTTTTTATTGCTAGCAAACTTATCCCCAAATTAGAGAAGTGTATACACATAACTTTATAGACTTGCTCAAATTGTGAATTACGTGCATAGTTGGCATATAAGAAAGAGGTGCGCATGCCAAGCGAAAGATTTATGCGAAAAGAAGCCTACATGGCAAAAACAACGCATGAGTTTGGAGATTTTGCTGCTCAGGGGGTGTGTATGGCAGGCAATGCTTTTGCATCGGTTTTATTGGTAAAAGGGCAGGAAGACTTTGAAGAGGCTGAACTTTCTGCACTTAAAGCTTCTTTAGAGCATTTAGGCTATGCTCCTGAGGCATGGGCCACCTTGCTTACCACCACAAAAACAGGCGATCCTATAAATCCAGAGCTCGTTAGGCAGGCGATAAGTGCTTTTAGCCCTGACACGGTGCTCCTGGTAAATGATGCAGCAGTTGCATCAGTGCGTGAAGCATACGCAGGAGAGCTTGAACAGCTTAAAACTGACGCCGAGAAGACCTTCTCGCCCCGTGTTCTTGTTCGTGTGTGTGGAATGCGCATGGTAAATCTTGATAACTTTGCCGGAGCGCTTGATGATCCTCATCAGAAGCAGTTACGCTGGGCGGCTATTAAACAAGTCCCACCTTTGGGAGAGCCTTATTAGTAACGATTTGTCGTATTTTTTACGAAAAACGACATTGTGGCGTTTCATGAGCGTTGCGAAGATTATCCTTGAGATAGTCAAAAGAAGGAGACGGGTATGGCATCACCTACAGCACCACATATTTTGCCTACTGACGCAACACAGACTAAAGCTTGGCGTGCCCTTGCAGAGCATTACGCCAGCTTAAAAGATACAAAAGCTACGCTGAAGAACTGGTTTGCAGAAGACCCTCAGCGTGTCCAGAATCTTACGTTTGTG
>NZ_CAUSFQ010000084.1:0-6112 GCF_963530955.1 Lancefieldella parvula
TACCAGGCTTTTTTGTGTGCCCGGCGCGAGCGTAGGCGTTGCGACGTGCTGGTAACGTGCGCAGGCGTGCGCGGGCACGTAAAAAGTTTCTCGGATCCTAAAAACACCTCAAATTAACTCCAAGTGGTAAAAAATGCGTTTAGTTGGGGTTTTCATTTTTCTGCATATAGTGTTTCCCCAGATAAAAGTTTTTGGCGCGGTAAAAAATCGTCTTAGTTGGGGATAAATCGGCCAATTTTAAGTTTTCATCCCCAACTAAACGTGTTTTTTACCTTTTTCGGCACATAATTTTAAGGCCAAAAATTATGTATTCATAAAAATGAATTTAATAGTAGAAATATGCATAATTTTGAAACCAGGTCAGTGTATTTGCATGCTGAGTCTCCGCGAGGGCGATAGTACGACGAATCTTGCACAGATTTCCTGTGTGATTTCAAATCGGTCAGATTACTTGCGCCATTTCCGGGTATGGAATTCATACTTTTTCGCGAAGGAGTGCTATGGATTACTGTCTTTCGTACTTTTCAGCGTTTAATTTATTGATGAGTTCCTCTAGGCCATTTGATTCATCGTCATCAGCAAATGCTATGGTCAAAGTGCCGCTTGTTCCTGAATCAGCTCCAGGAGTAGCTACTGAACGAGATCTTGCTGCCTACTATGGGCATCTGCCAGAGATACAAGGCGTGCGTCTTCAAAAGGAGCCTAACAGTAAGATTGATTTGCTGATTCGTGATGTAAATTCCGCATTTGCAAAAGAGCACGTCACACTTCATGTATGCCAATCAATGATGTTACCTTCGTCACTCCTGCCAATAGGTGTTGACTTAAAAGGATTTGTGACATCTCCAGAATTCACTTACTTGCAAGTTGCTTCAAAGCTTGATTTCATCGGCACAATTCTTGCAGGCAGCGCACTATGCTCTAATTATTTTTTGAACCAAAATGGTCACGGTGGAGTTTCGCAACGCCAAAATGGCCCTCTGACAAATCGCGCTGCAATTGCAAAGTTTCTTGCCACACAAGGAAGAAAGCGCGGCATCATTCCAGCTAAACGAGCGCTTCAGCACATCGTAGAGAAAGCTCGGTCGCCCCGAGAGACCTCGCTTGCCCTGCTATTGTGCCTCCCGTATAACCTCGGTGGCTTTAATCTAGGAACCGTTGAGCTCAATAGGCCAATTGAGCTGGAAAACAGATATGGCGAGAAAATCACTCGAATTCCTGACCTAACCATTCAGCTCAAGGACAAAAGGCAGAAGCGGGCTATGGTACTGCTAGACTACGATCCAGCAACTACACATTCTGGCAGCCAAAAAATCATGCGAGACCTGGATAGGGAAAACGAGCTGGTAACAGGCGTCCAATGTCCGCATTTTTCGGTATCTGGCGAGATGCTTAAAAGCTTTGAAAGCGTTCAGGGCTTGGTCCGCCAGATTCGCGAGTCTACCGGAATAACTGCACGTGATACGACTATGTCAGATCTTGAAGAGCGACAACGGGCACTATGGGCACGGTTGTTCAAAGTCAGATAGCAAAACCAGCTGCCACGTCTTTTCTGCGCCGCTTGCCGTACAATAGAGAAGCATAAACCGCTCATAATCGCACAGCCAGAAGGAGAAAATCGTGGAAGTTAACGGCCTTATCGACCATACAAATTTGAAGCAGAACGCAACCGCTGAAGACATCAAGAAACTTTGCGCCGACGCAAAGCAGTACAAGTTTGCAACTGTCGCCATCAATTCTTGCTGGGTTTCTCTGGCTCATGCCGAGCTCGAGGGCTCTGGAGTTGGTATCACTTCCTGCATCGGTTTCCCTCTGGGCGCCGCTTCAACTGCAGCTAAGGTTGCCGAGGCCAAGCAGAGCGTCGCCGACGGCACAACCGAGATTGATATGGTCATCAACGGTGGCCACCTGGTCGCGGGTGACGACGACTACGTTATCGCTGATATCAAGGCTGTCGTTGAGGCCGCTGGCACCGTGCCCGTTAAGGTAATCCTGGAGTGCTGCCTGCTTGATGACGAGCAGATCGTTCGTGCTTGCAAGGATTGCATGGCTGCTGGGGCTGCGTTCGTCAAGACAAGCACCGGCTTTAGCACCGGCGGCGCAACTGTTCATGACGTCGCTCTGATGAAGCAGACTGTCGGCGACACCTGCAAGGTCAAGGCTGCTGGCGGCATCCACAATAAGGCTGACGCTGAGGCAATGGTTGCGGCTGGCGCAGATCGCCTGGGCTGCTCCAGCGGAATCGCTATCGTCACCGAGTAGCTCGCTGAGCTGGAGCTTTGCGGGCCCCATCGCACTGATAGGTAAATGAAGACGACCTCGTAGCATGTGCTGCGAGGTCGTTCTTTGTTGCAGTGAAAAGGGCACAAAAGCTGGCGAGAAACCCGTGTAAGCTGCAGCAACAATCGCGGCGAGAAACCCGTGCGAGATGTGGATTGCACCACCCGGATGCCATGCGCTGCTGGTATCGCGGTTCACGCCGCGTCTGCTGCGGCTGGCACCGCGCACCCGTCGCGCCAACTAGCTGACGACAACCTCGCCAAAGCCCAGCTTACGGGCCTGCGACTCAATCGCCTGCATGCGCTCATCGCTTGGAGAAGGGGAGTTTTCCATCGGACCGCGTACGCCAAAGTGCCTGAACTTCATGAGGCGAATGCGCGTCTGACCAACCTTCTCGCCAAGCGTTGAGGCAATGCCGTCAACTGCGGCTTCAGCGTCGTTCCAGCCCTCGGTAACGATGACGCGGACCTCTTCCAGCTTGTTTTGCTCGGCCAAAAACGCAAGGTTTTTGCGGACCGTAACGCCATTTTCGCCGGTCAGGTGTTCAAACCACTGATCGTCCCAAGCCTTGACGTCAAGCATCACGCCGCTTGAGAGATCCAGCAGATCGCGGTACTCGGTGAAGTCGATGGTTCCGTTTGAGTCGATGAGGCAGTTCAGACCAGCGGCATTGCAGTAGGTGAAGAGCTCGTAGAGGAAGTCGGGACGGAGCATGCATTCGCCGCCTGAGGTGGTGATTCCGCGGATGAACGGCATGTTGGAAATGCAGCGGTCAGCCACCTCTCGGGCGCTGAGCAGCTCAATCTTTGGCGTGGACTTGTGCTGGCACACCTTGATGCAGTTGTCGCAGTTGATGCAGATGGAGTTGTCCCACACAACTTTTCCGTCAGCCACAGACAGGGCGTGAGCTGGGCATGGTTTGACGCACGCCTGGCAGGAGATGCACTCTACCTGGGTCTCGGGGTTGTGGCAGTAGGCGCAACGAATGTTGCAGCCCTGCAGGAAGACAGCGGTTCGGCTTCCTGGGCCATCTACCAGCGAGAAGGGAATGATCTTGTTGACAGGAGCAACACACCCGGCTGGATGTGTTGCTCCCAAAGTTGTTTCTGTTGCAGTACAGGTCACGATTGTGCAGCTCTTCTCGCTAGTCGCTCATGCGAACTTTGCGCTCGCCAAGGTGGTTGGCGGTGAAGTTGCCCAGGCCGTCGTGAGCGGTGTCCTGAAGAACAACGTCGCCGGACTGGAACTTCTTCATCTCGGAGCGTTTAGCCAGGAAGCCGGTGATGCGGACCAGGTCACCCTCGGAGCTGTAGAACGAGAGATACTTGTCGTCGATGGAGAATGCGGCCTTGACCACGTCAACGACAGCGTCTGGGTTGCGCTCAGCAGTTGGCTCAGCTGGGAAGATGTCGGAGACACCGCTGTTGAAGAAGCGGTGCATGCGTGCACTGTGGCGAATGTGGTCGTAGAGGTTTGCAGGCTCGTCGCCAACCTTGATGCGGACACCTGGGGTAACGCCCTGCTGGTCGGAGAAGCCAGCCTGTGCGTGCAGGGTGAAGCGACCGCCAAAGACCTCGGAGTAGACGGCGTCAAAGCTGTTGACCTGGTCGGCAATCTTGACCATGATCTGATCGGCCAGCTCGTTGGCCTCGTCGTCCTTGCCGTAGGTGCGGCTGCTGTCAAGGTGCAGCAGCTCAGCAACGCACTCGCTCATGCCAGCAACGCCAAACATACCGCAGAAGCGCTCGCGAGAAATGAGGCCTTCCTTGGCCAGGAAGCTGGTCTCAAAGAAGTTGGAATCCTCAACCATAAAGCGGACGCGCTCGTTCATGAAGTTTAGAACCTCGCCAGTTGCGGTTGGCAGCAGGTTGTTCATGAAGTCGTCAACGTTGGTTGCAAGCTTTGCAAGGCCAGGGAGAAGTACGCGGCTCAAAGTGTAAGCGCCACCGCCCATAGGAAGGACGTTGTAGCAGCTTACGACGGTGTACTCGCCAGGGTAGGTCTCTTTGTGGATGCGGTGGTTAGCAAAAGCAGGGTTGGAGCAGACCATAGTGGTCTTGACTGCCAGGCGCATGAACTCGTCGGACGTGATCTCTGGATCGTACTTGAGGGTGAAGTTTGGAACGGCGTTCATGAGCTCGCGGTCAACCTCAAGCAGCAGTCTACCTGCGCGAGTGTCCTCTGGACCAATGTTTGCGTGGCAGTAACCACTAGCAACAGTGCGGTCGATGTGGTTCAGGAAGCGGCGCAGACGAGGCTTAATCTCTGCGTCAGTCATGCCCTCCAGGAACGGATCGATAATCTTGTCCAGCTGGCCAACGTACACAGGGCGGCTGGTGACAGAAGGAACGTTGTCGTAGAGAGCGGCAAGGCCCCAGAGCAGGTCATCAAGGGTTTCTGGCTTGTCAAAGCGCAAAAACTCAGAACCGTTCTGAGCAAATACCTGGTAGTCAGGGCAGATGTAGCGAGGACGGTAAGGAGCGTTGCCCTCACACATGTCGTCAAGAGCGTGAGCTGCAAAAAGACGATCAAACTCAGCAGTTGTCTTAATAGGGTGCTCGGAGTTCTCGGCAGCCTGAGCCAGGTGCAGAACCTTCTGCTTGTACGAGAGGTTGTCGGAAGTGATGATGTCCATAAACTCGCTCATTAGTGCTCCTTACGTTGGTCGTGCGGTAACGGTTGTATGATTGCGACGGGTACGTCGGTCGTTCCAAGTTATGGTGCACCGCGTTGTGCGGCGCGCTGCCTGGGGCGAGAAGAACGGTCTTACCCAAGCGTTGTGCCAGGTACAGAGGTTAGTCCAGAAGGTGGGATTCTCCCTCGTGTTTCATTGCGTCGTCGAGGCGCTGGAACTGCCTCTCGGTAATGACAATCTTGCCGTGCTGAACAGAAACCATGCCCCTCTCCTTAAGTTCGTCGATGCCGCGGGCAACAGTTTTTGTGCTGGTACCAATCTTGTCTGCCAGCTCTTGCCTGGTCAGACGCACCGTAAACGGCCACTCAACAACGCCGCGGTGAATCTGATCGCGCGTCAGCTCGCTAAGCATGTACATCAGGCGCTTGGTTCCGCTCCAGGTCAGCAAGCTGCGCTCGTAGCCAGACTGACGCGTCAGATTCTTGATAATCCAGCGCGAGCGGGCGAGAAGTGCCTCAGGGTCCGAACGAATCCACTGCAGGTAGTCCTCGCGTGGAACCGAAATAAACTCGCAGCCGGAAGTTGCGGTGAGCGATCCCAGGTAAAACGGACTCTCGCTAATAACTTCCATCTCGCCAAAAGCAACGGGCGCACGATACTCATCAATAACATATGTGCTACCTGCGGAATTATGCGACGTAGTGCGCACGGTACCGCGGCACAGAATGTACACGTTATCAACGCGGTCCAGCATGTGGACAAGGGTCTGTCCGGAATTAAGACGAATCTGCCTACAATGAGAAAGACGATTAGCGGGAACGCGAGAAGCCCATTTGATGATCTTCTTGCGAACGTCGGAGTCAAGACTGTCAAGGTAGGTTAAAACGTTCACACGAGACCTCACTGTTCTTGCTTCGTAAGTCCTCATTACAGGACAGTTTTGGCTTAAGTTTGAGTAATTGTACCTGCTACCTAAAATAAAAATAAGGACTTATGTCCACTTTTTGAGACAATTTTCTTGAACGGTATCGGGCTGCGATTAGGTTGCGGCCAACCGGCGGTCAACCAGCGGTCAGCCACGGTCAACCCGCGGTCAGCTCGCGGTCAAGCTGCCGCAAGACAGAAAAAGCCCCCACGTCAAACTGAACTGCCTCCCATTTCTTGGACACGAGAAATAGGAAGCAGTTCAAAACACAC
>NZ_CAUSFQ010000085.1:0-5837 GCF_963530955.1 Lancefieldella parvula
CGGCTTGAGCGGGTGCTTACGCGCACGTTCCGCTTGCTCTTTACCTACATGTCCCGTATGCGCTTTACCCGCGCGTCCTGCTTCACGGAGCTCGCGCATAGCCGCCGTGCCCTCAAGAGGCTCAACCGCGCGCACCAAGCAACCGCTGCCAAAGCCCTCAGGACCGCATACCACATTGCAGCAGTGATGCATACCATACGAAACGTAAACGTAGAGGTGACCCGCAGGTCCAAACATGGCTGCATTGCGCTCGCTAGGACCACCAAACGCATGACTCGCGGGATCGTCTTGGTCGTAAGCTTCGGTCTCCACAATTCTTGCGACTAGTTTGTGTTTCTCACCATTAAGCGTAATTGTCCTTGTCAGAGTGCATCCCAGCAGCAGCGGCGCGGCCACATCTGAGGGATTCTCTAGAAAATCTGGAAACATGCCATCTCCTTTATTGGTTATGCGTTACAATACTACCAACCTTTAAGGACGGTGCGAGACACCGGCAAGGCCCATAGCGTTGAGTGCGCATGTTCGCTGTTGAGCCTCCACAAGGAGTGCTCTTTTTTTATGGCTCGGCATGCTCCTACGCAGATCGGAGAGTATATGAATCCACTGGCAAGTGCCACCTCGCAGCCTCGCGCGCTGCTTGTTCTCGAAGACGGAACAACCTTCGAGGGGAGGTGCTGTGGTGCTAGCGGAGAGACCTTCGGCGAGATTGTTTTTAACACGTCTATGACCGGCTACCAGGAGATTATCTCCGATCCAAGTTACGCCGGCCAGATTGTCACGCTGACCTATCCGCAGGTAGGCAACTACGGCATCGATCCTGCGGTCATGCAGCGAGACGTCTTGCACCTGCGTGGTTTTGTCGTCCACGACATGTGCTACGAGCCAAGCAACTGGACATCCAAGCAGAGCCTGCCTGAGTTTCTGCAGGAAAATGGCGTCGTTGCCATCGAGGGCATCGATACCCGTGCGCTGACCATGCACCTGCGCGACTTTGGTGCACAGAAGGCGGCTATCTCCACCGAGGACCTGGATCCTGCCCACCTGCTCGCGCGCGTCCAGGCATCGCCTAACATCTCCGAGCACAACTTTGTCCCCGACGTCTCCGTCGATGCACCTCACGTTGTCCCTGCTACGTCTAAGAAGCGCTTCAACGTTGTCGCGTACGACTGTGGCGAGAAGAACGGCATTCTCCAGGGTCTTGCAGCAAACGGCTGCGAGGTCACGGTTGTACCGTGGAACACACCTGCTGAGGACGCCTTGGCCTACAACCCAGACGGCATCTTCTTCTCCAACGGCCCTGGTGACCCAGAGCAGGTTGACGCTACGCAGGAGGCCGCTCGCGGCGTTCTGGGCAAGGTTCCCGTCTTTGGTATCTGCCTGGGCAACCAGATGCTCTCCATTGTCGCAGGTGCAGATATCGAGAAACTCAAATTTGGCCACCATGGCGGCAACGAACCAGTCATGAATCTTCTGACCGGCAAGGTTGAGATTACTGCTCAAAACCACAATTACGGTCTGGTTTTCCCAAGCTTGGGCAAGCTTATTGCAGAGGAGTCTGGTGGAATCTCCGAGCACTTTGACAACCTCTGTGAGTGGTCCGCAAGGCGTATTGCTCCTGTTGTCCAGACAAAGGAGTTTGGCCGTGTCAGGCTCACACACGTCAACCTTAACGACGGAACTCCAGAGGGCATTCAGTTCCTGGATATTCCAGCGTTTTCCGTCCAGTATCACCCTGAGGCAAGCCCAGGACCTCACGATTCATCCTACTTGTTCAAGGCATTTGCTCGTTTGATGGAGGGACAGTCTGACTATCTTGCCATCGACGTTCGTGAGGGGAGGCGCTTCTAATGCCAAAGCGTACTGATATAAAGAAAATTCTAGTCATTGGCTCTGGTCCAATTGTTATTGGTCAGGCTTGCGAGTTTGACTATTCTGGCACTCAAGCATGCCGTGCCCTTCGTAAAGAGGGCTTTGAGGTTGTTCTGGTTAACTCAAACCCAGCAACTATCATGACCGATCCAGAAACTGCAGATAGAACCTACGTTGAGCCAATCACCGTTGAGTCGGTGACCCGCGTCATTGAGCGCGAGCGTCCTGATGCGCTCCTGCCAAACATGGGCGGTCAGACTGCTCTGAACTGTACTATCAGCCTTGGCGAGGCGGGCGTTCTTGACAAGTACAACATTGAGGTCATCGGCTGCAACCTGGAGTCCATCCGCACCGGTGAGGACCGTGAACTCTTCAGCGAGGCTGTCCAGGACATTGGCCTGGAGGTTGCTCGCGCAGATATTGCTCACTCCATGGAAGACGCTCAGCGTATTGTTGCTGACCTGGGATACCCTGTGGTCATTCGCCCAAGCTTCACCCTTGGTGGCGCGGGCGGCGGCATTGCTCATAGCCCAGAAGAGCTCGTAGAGATTGTTGAACAGGGCCTCTTGCTTTCCCCAGAGCACGAGGTGCTGGTAGAGGAGTCCATTGAGGGTTGGAAAGAGATTGAGATGGAGGTCATGCGCGATACCGCAGGTAACGGTATTGTTGTCTGCTCCATCGAGAACCTCGATCCAATGGGCGTCCACACGGGAGACTCCATTACCGTTGCTCCAGCCCAGACGCTTACCGATGAAGAGCTCCAGAACCTCCGCGACTACTCCATCGCCATTCTCGAGCGTGTAGGTGTTGCTTGTGGTGGCTCTAACGTTCAGTTTGCGGTCAACCCAACTAACGGCCGCGTCATTGTCATTGAGATGAACCCTCGCGTCAGCCGCTCTTCAGCGTTGGCTTCCAAGGCAACTGGCTTCCCCATTGCAAAGATGGCGGCATTGCTCTCTGTTGGCTACACGCTGGATGAGATTACCAATGACATCACCAAGGCAACTCCCGCTGCCTTTGAGCCTTCCATCGACTACTGCGTGGTCAAGGTTCCTCGCTTTGCCTTTGTCAAGTTTAAGGGCACCAGCCGCGTTCTGACCACCCGTATGAAGTCGGTTGGCGAGGCTATGGCCATGGGCAGAACCTTTGAGGAGGCCCTGCAGAAGGCGCTTCGTTCCCTGGAGCAAGATCGCGCTGGTCTAGGCGCAGACGGCCACGATGTCTTTGACGAGAAGAACTTCGATGAGCTCGTCAGCAAGCCAACACCAGAGCGTATTTTCTACGTTGCTGAGGCACTGCGCAGAAATTGGAGCGTTGAGCGCATCCACGATATGACCGGTATTGATCCATGGTACCTGCACCGTATGGCAGGCATCATCAACGCCGAGAAACGCATCAAGGAGCTGGGGCTTTCTGGTCTCACCACCGATAACATGCTTGCTGCCAAACAGCTGGGCTTCTCGGATGAGCAACTTGCGCACCTTACCGGTACCAAGACAGACGTTGTCCGTGCTGTGAGGGAAGTGCTGGGTGTTCGTCCGCAGGTCAAAACAGTTGATACCTGCGCAGGTGAGTTTGGTGCAACCACTCAGTACCACTACGTTACCTACGAGAAGGGCAACGCCACAGAGTACGTGAAGGCAGAAAAGCCACGCGTCATGATTCTTTCCGCTGGTCCTAACCGTATTGGTCAGGGTATTGAGTTTGACTACTGCTGTGTTCATGCTGCCTACGCTCTTCGCGAGCAGGGTTATGAGACGGTCATGGTCAACTGCAACCCCGAGACGGTCTCTACAGACTACGACACCTCTGATCGCCTGTATTTCCAGCCTCTAACCTTTGAAGACGTCATGGATGTCATTGAGGTTGAGAAGCCAGAAGGCGTCATTGTCACCCTTGGTGGCCAGACGCCAATCAAGCTGGCACGCGCCTTGAAGGACGCCGGCGTTCCTATCATGGGTACTCAGCCAGAGGCAATTGACCTGGCAGAGGACCGCGACCGCTTCGCAGCCCTTCTGGATCGCCTGAACATTGCCTGCCCTCCTTCGGCAGTTGCTTCTACCATGGACGAGGCTCGCGACGCTGCACGCCGCATTGGCTACCCACTGATTGTCCGCCCAAGCTACGTTCTTGGTGGTCGCGGTATGGCCATTGTCTACGACGACTCCGACCTGGTCACCTACATGGAATCCGCGACGCACGTCACGCCAGACCGTCCTGTCTACCTGGACGCCTTCCTCGAGGACGCTATTGAGCTGGACGTCGACGCTCTCTGCGACACCGAGGAGTGCTACGTAGGCTCCGTCCTGGAGCACATTGAGGAGTGCGGTATTCACTCTGGCGACTCCGCTTGCTGTTGGCCGCCCTTCTCGCTCTCTGAAAAGATTGTTGACCAGATTAGGGCCATCACCAAAAAGCTGGCGCTTGCCTGCGGCATTCGAGGTCTGCTAAACATCCAGTACGCCGTTCGCGATGAGCACGTCTTTGTCATCGAGCTCAATCCTCGCGCTTCTAGAACCGTGCCATTCTCGTCCAAGGCAACTGGCGTTTCCCTGGCCAAATACGCATCTCGCATCATGGCTGGCGAGAAGATCAGTGAGCTCAGAGCACAAGGACTGCTTCCAGACGAAAATCGCACCGTCGATTACTACGCGGTCAAAGAGGCGGTCATGCCTTGGTCTAGATTCCCTGGCGCTGACTCAATCCTTGGCCCAGAGATGAAGTCTACCGGTGAGGTCATGGGTATTGCCCGAACCTTCCCAGCAGCGTACGCAAAGACTCGCGAGGCAGTTGAGAACAAGCTACCTGAGCAGGGCTCCGTCTTTATCAGTGTGTGCGACCGCGATAAGCGCGCCATTGCTCCTGTTGCTATGGCTCTGGAGAACCTTGGCTATGGCATCTACACCACGGGCGGTACCGCAAAGACGCTGCGTGCGGCTGGAATTGACTGCACCACCGTCAACCGCATTTCCGATGGTCATCCAAATGTTGTTGACCTTATGCGCGATAAGACCGTCAGCTTCATCATCAATACGCCTCATGGTCACGAGGCTCATAGCGACGGCACCAAGATGCGCGCAGAAGCTGTCAGCCAGGGCATTACCTGCGTCACCGCAATGTCTGCTGCTACCGCTCTTATTCAGGCACTTGCTGCGGCAAGAAAGAGTGAGCCCGAGACCTTTGCACTACAAGATCTTTAAAACGTGCTTGGAGAATGAGCTTTTCAATTGAACAAAGATCGGTCTTGAAAAAGGCCGGTCTTTTTTCGTGAGGGAAGTGTTTAGAATACGAAGTTCTCCTAGTGAAGAGCGCAAAAGTTTGTTATTATTGCAAGGCTGCATAAATATGCGGGCGTGGCGGAACTGGCAGACGCGCTAGATTTAGGTTCTAGTGGACTAAGTCCGTGGGGGTTCGATTCCCTCCGCCCGCACCATGCAGAAATTTGGTTAAGCGCTGGTACGCCAGCATTTTTTACGAGACACTGGAGGAACGTTGAACATCACCGTTACCGCAGATAAGCCAGTTGACGAGAAACTCACCGTCAAGGTTACAGTTCCTGCTGCAGAGGTAGACGCTGCCATTAAGCAGGCTTACAAGGACATTGCAAACAAGTATTCCTTCCAGGGTTTCCGCAAGGGCCGCGCACCTCGTCCTGTCATTGACGGCATTGTTGGCCGCGAGGCAGTCCTTGCTCAGGCAACCAACGATCTTCTCGGCGCAGCAGAGCCACAGCTCCTTGAGGAGCTTGACCTTGTCCCTGTTGGCCGTGGTGATTACAACCAGGATGCAGACCTTCCTGTTGAGGGTCAGGATTACTCCTATGAGGTAGTCTTCAACGTTCGTCCTGAGGCTAAGCTTGACTCTTACGATGCTCCTGCAATCAACATGCCTCCAAATGAGGCAACTGAGGCTGAGGTTGACCACCAGATTAAGCAGCTTCTGTCTTACCAGGCTAAGTTTGAGAACAC
>NZ_CAUSFQ010000086.1:0-5821 GCF_963530955.1 Lancefieldella parvula
ATTTACTGCCAGTACAAAAATAACGTGCAGGCCAAGTTCTTCTGCCCATTCAAGAGCTCTATCAAGCTCGGTAATGCAGCTAACATATGGAGTACCAGCAGCTTCTTCATCAAAAACGTACCAAGGTACAGAAATTCTTACCGCATTAAAACCACGAGCGGCAATGCTGACAAAGTCAGAACTCTGAATAAATGAAGAACGATGCGCTTTAACAAGATTGTGGTAGTCCTCAACGCCCAGTGCTTTAATGAGCTGAGCCTCATCAACGCAGCCCGTGCGTGCAAACGGCTCAGGAGTTACCCACGGTTCAAGCGTAAGCCAACCGGTTAAATTGACACCCCGCAATGCTCCGTGAGCCATGAAATTCCACCTCGCCAAAAGATAAAACCTCTACATACGTAGAGTATACCCATCGAGGTTACGTTGCTCGCGCGAGCTTTAAAAAACAACAGGTTACTTCATATTTTTTGAATATATGGCGCAGTTGTTAGGGGTCTCATCGACCTCAACGGAAGAGACGGGCAAACCTTCTGACTCAAGTTGCTCAAAGAGATACTTTGCTAGATTTTCTGCTGTTGTTCTAAACGGCAAAATAGTGAGCGAGAAACCCTCTTCTTTAAGACAGGCCAACGTCTTTTCAGAAAGAGAACCCTCCTCAATCAAAAACGTATGATCAAGGGAATCACACAGCGCGCGGACCTTGCGCTTAAAGACACCAAAGTCCATAACCATATCTTTTTCTGTACCAGACTCACCAAGCTCTGCAGTTGAAATGCAGGCAGTCACATGCCAGCGATGACCATGCAGATTCTCACACTTGCCGTAGTAGTTTGTAAGAAAATGCGCTGAGTCAAAGGCATATTCAGTCTTAAGCGTATACATTACTCGTTGTCCTTCGAGCCGCGACCACGATCATCACGTCCAGCTCTTCTATGTCTACGACGTGCAGCGTTTTGTGGCTGAGCATCTCTAGATGCAGCGGTAGGCGCACCGTTAGAACCAGAAGTATTCTGTGGAGCGCTCTGGGTCTTCATGCCCGCCCTATCACCTGGACGACGAGTCCTTTTTGCACGAACTGGTGCCTGTGCCTCATCAGCTTTCTGTGACGTCTGAGGAGCATCTGTCCTTCTAAAGCGCTTACCCTGTGACTGCTTCTGTGCAGAAGCTGAACCCTGCTCATTCTTCTGAGGAGCCTGAGTATTTGCAGTACTCTCTTCTGTTGCGTGATGACGACGTCGGGTACGGCGAAGCGTATCTGTCGCAGCATCAAAAGTACTAGAACCAGGATTGACCTGAGCATTCTTTGAAGTTCTTACACGACGGGTGCGAGAAGAACTTTGAGTGCCCTGCTCTTCTCGGGCATTTCTTGCACCAGAATTCTTGGCGTTTCCTGCCTATTTGCAGAGCTCTGCTCAGATCGATCACGCTTACGCTTTGGAGCCTCAGTAACAAAGAGGTCTGGATTAATCTCTGGCTCTTCATCAACAATGAGACCGTTTGCTCGATCAAGCTCTGCCAGCGCCATCTGAACCTCAACAGATTCAAGATGCTCAAGAGCTGCGCGAGAAACGCTATCTGGCCTGCAAGAACAACCCAGGTCTTCCGACTTCTGCTGTGCTGCAGGAGAAGCGTCCATATCAGCAAGAGGAATGCGTACTACCTTGCCACTCTCTAGGCGAAGGGCAATCTCCTCTTTTGGCGTGTTGTACTCAACAATTTTTGCCATACCCAAAGGAGTCTCAATAACGGCGTTGCGCTTTGGAGCACGGTTTTTGAAGTCACGATACGCTTCAAACTCATAGCGCAAGCAGCACATCAAACGACCGCAGGCACCAGAAATCTTAGTGGAGTTCAAAGGCAAATCCTGCTCTTTTGCCATGCGAATAGAAACTGGCTCAAAAGAGAGGCCAAACCTTCTACAGCAGAGCTCTTGTCCACAATGACCATAACCGCCGATAACTGCCGCTTCTTCTCTGACGCCAATCTGACGCATATCAATGCGCTCGTGAAGCTCATGAGAAAGCTCGCGCACAAGTTGCCTAAAGTCCACGCGATCATCAGCCGAGAAGTAACACACGACCTTCTCGCCATCAAAAAGATACTCGACGCCAATGGGCTTCATCTCAAGTTCTTCTTGAACAGCAAACTTTCTGAATACGGGAAGCGCAGCCTCGCCCTTAGCGGCAAGCTCTTCTGCGCGAGATAGGTCCTCGTCAGTTGCTACACGAACAACGTCTTTGAGCTCGGCTTTGTTTGTCTTGTACTCAAACTCCTCTTGAGAAATCTCACGAGGATCAGCAACAGCAAGACCAATCTCTAGACCGCGCTCGGTCTGGCAGATAACGTGGTCACCTTCAAGAACGCCGGACTCCTTTGGATCAAACCAAAGGTCGCGCGCGGCGTATTCAAATTTCACCGGGACAACGGTGGGCATGTAAGTGCCTCCTTGATATGCAGCAGCATAACCTCAAGGGTTAGCTGGGGAGAAACAGAGCGGTCCAGGTTGTATTGAGCCTCTTGCACCGCAGCAAGAGCCCCCAAAACACCCTGGGTATGAGTTTGAGATGCAACACGGTCAATAATGCCTGCTGCATCCGTATTTACTATCTCTTCATCAACCGCTTCGCAACACAACAGTACGTCGCGAAGAAGCGATTCCAGAATTGCCAACATTTCTATGATACCCGAACGCTCGCGCGCTGTGAGTTCTCGCTTATTTGCCGCCTCAACCTGCTTTAACGCAGCGCTGGTAAGAAAGTCTTCATTTTGAGCGAGGGCCTCTTCTTGAGCTCGCCTTACATCCCCTAGAGGGATTTTTGCAGCTTCTATCAGCTCTTTTGCGGAAGTGAGTACATCCCACGAGTCATTTCTGAGCAGATTGCCAAAAACATCAATGAGCTGTCTGCGAATGTTTTTTCGCGTAGAAGACTGCAAAAACTCCACGGCTCTACCAGGGGTTCCTGTTGCTGCAAGCGCAATACGAGCTTCCTGCTCTGTGGCGGAAATCTCTCGCATAATAGCGGCTTTAGCAGCAGCGTCAGTGAGTGTTCTAAACGCAACTACCTGACAACGAGAAACAATGGTGGGAAGCACCGCAGAAGAAGAACGTGCAGACAGAATAAAGATGGTGTCTGCAGGTGGCTCTTCAATAGTTTTGAGCAGTGCATTTGCAGAATTTTCTCTGAGCAAATCAGCGCGGTCAATCACGTAAATCTTATGAGTCGAGCGCATGGGCGCCAGACTAACATCAGCGATGAGCTGACGAATCTGCTCAATGAGGTAGCCATTTGCGGAGGCTGGGGCAAGTACGTGAACGTCAGGGTGAGTACCGCGAGAAATACGAATGCAGTCGTCACAGGCAGCGTCACCGCCCTGAGCACAGAGAACACACTGCGCCAGAGCTTTGGCTGCAAGACCTTTACCGGAACCAGGAGCTCCTACAAACAGATAGGCGTGGCCAAGCTTGTGCTCATGAAGTGCGCGCGCAAGCAGATTTTGAACTTGAGGTTGATCCTGAAGACGGGTAAGTGCCTGAGGAAGTGGATAGGTGCTATGAGTAGTATGTGTGCTCTCTTGAGTCATAAACGCGTCACTCACCAAGCTCACAAATACCAGGGAAAAGATCAGCTAACACCTGGCGAGTACGTGCACGCACCTCATCAATTGTGCCATCTGCATCTACAGCTTTTACACGCTCTGGCTCATTTTGCAGAAGTTGCTTATAACCAGCAAAAACTCGCTCCTGGAAGGCAACACCTTCTGCTTCTAGCCTATCGGCATCATTTTGCGTAGCACGCGCATGAGCAACTGTTGGCTCGAGCATAAAAACAAGAGTTCTATCAGGAGAAACCCCACAGCTTCCCAAGCGATTTGCACGGTGCACGAGGTCTGTATCAAGACCGCGACCAGCTGCTTGATAGGCAAAAGTAGAATCGTAGAAACGATCGCACAGAACAATCTTGCCCGCAGCTAGAGCTGGTCGAATAACCTCTCCTACCAGCTGAGCGCGACTTGCTTCATAGAGCAACAGCTCACACTCATCGCACATCATGCCATTTTCTGGATTGAGTACCACGCCTCTAATCTGCTCAGAAATAGCAGTGCCGCCGGGCTCACGAACAAAAACCACATCAAAGCCAAGTGCTTCAAGGTCTTCTCGCAGAAGAGAAGCTTGTGTTGACTTACCACAGCCATCAACGCCTTCAAGCGTGATGAACAGGCCTTGTGATGTACGTAAGTCTTTATTCATGCTTCCCTCCCTCTTAACTATCTCACGATACAGTCAGATTGTGTTTCTCGCCATGAATATTCTAAAGGTTTTGCGCATTTCCACATGAAGAGCGCTCAAAAATGGGTAAAAATACGTATGGAGCGGGCGTTGGAGAGGGACGCTCGTTCTTCCGAAAACGGTGCACCTCTCGATGCACCGTCATACGTTTACTTTTTTGCTGTCTTGGTGGATTTGGTGCCCTTAGTACTCTTACGAGCACCTCTACGCGAGGCAGTTTTCTTTTCTTTACCAGGGCAATCATAGTTTGGACAAAGCTTCCAAGGACCACGCTGAGTAGTAACAACCACCATTGGAGCGCCGCAATCTGGACAGACCTCATCGGTCTTCTCGAGCTTTCCACGAGCAGGCAGAGGATAGCTGGTCTCGCACTCCTCGTAGTTGGTGCAGCGAATAAAGCGCTTACCCGTGCGCTCTGACTTATGAGCTACCAGATCCCCATGCTTGCCATTTGCCTTACAGGTTGGGCACTCGCCCACAATAAGATCTGGCTCCGCATTTGTAGGACAAGCTGGATTGATGCAAGTCTCATACGCACGTTGTCTAAATGGTTGAACCTTTACGCGAGGAGCACCACACTCTGGGCAGACACCGGCCTCTCCCTCAAGCGGCTCAACGCGTCCCTGAGGCAGTGGATAGGTAACATCGCAGTCTGGCCAACCCATGCAGCCAACAAAGCTTCCACGAGTCTTCAGAGAGCTCTTAGCAACCAAGTCTTTGCCGCACTTAGGGCAGGTTCCCACCTTTGCGTCAGCAGTAACTGCATCAGCAATGGCCTCAGACAGGTCTTCTTTGTGGTCAATAAGCGTATCAATCATGCCTGCAAGCAGGGCTCTTGAGTGCGTAACAACGCCATCACGTGTATCTTTGCCCTCAGCAACGCTTGTCATATCGGACTCAAGCTCTGCCGTCATATCAGGCGAGGTAATGTGTGGTGCAAACTGCGAAAGTGCATCAACAATTGCCATGCCAAGCTGGCTTGGCTCAACAGGATCGTTTTTGAGGTATTTACGCTGGTAAAGCGTATCAATAATGGAGGCTCGCGTAGACTTTGTGCCCAGACCGCGCTTCTCCATCTCTTGAATAAGCTTGCCCTGGCTGTAGCGGGCTGGTGGCTCTGTCTGCTTAGCATCAAGCGACAAAGACTGAATGGAGACAATCTCTCCCTCGCCGACATCAGGAATCTGATCATCTTTCTTAAGGCCAAAGGGATAAATCTCTCTAAAGCCTGGCTCAGCCAGTACGGTTCCATTTGCAACAAACGGCTGACCAGCAACATCAAGCGTGATTTTAGTGCCGCTCATAGTAGCTGGACCCATAAGAGTTGCAAGGAATCTACGAGCAATTAAGTTATAGAGCTTCCAAGCTGCAGGCTGCAAAGAATCTGGATTTGCTGCTGCCGTTGGATAAATTGGTGGATGGTCAGTAGACTCCTGCTTACCACGAGTTGCATGAAGCTTTGGCTGACCCAAAAGCTTTTTACAGGTAGGAGCATACTGAGGAACTGTAGATAATGTACGGACACAGTCCTTC
>NZ_CAUSFQ010000087.1:0-5540 GCF_963530955.1 Lancefieldella parvula
TGATCCTGCAGCTCTTTGAGCTCCGAAGCTAGCGACTCCATACGAGTCTTAGCCTCTTCAGCCGCACGCTTGTGCTCATCAATGTGCGCACGAGCCTCTTGAGCGCGCTCTTTGGCCTGCTCTCGAGAAGTGCTCACCTGCTTCAACTCAGCCTGAGAAGACGCAACTTGTCCCTCAAGACGACCTCGCTCCGCAGCGATAGATGTGAGCTCACCGTTGAGGCGAGCAACCTCACCCTTGGACTGCGCGCTTTTCTCGCGAACTAAAGCCAGCTCATTCTCGCAGTTGGTAACTGCAGAGCGAGCAGCCTCCAGACGGCGTTTGAGAGTAGGGAGCGCACCCTCAAGCTCACGGATGCGACGTTTACGCTCAAGAGAGCCGTCCTCAGCCTGAGACATGTGTCCCAGGACCAGACGGCCGTCTGGATAGAGCAACGTGCCGTCAGGAAGCGCATAAAGCCCGCGAGACTCAACTTTGCGAGCAGTGTAGGCATCGTCAAGACTCTGAGCGACAAAAACGTGACCAAAAAGCGCCTGCACAAGAGCTTCGGAACCCTTCTGCGCAGATACGTGCTCAAGCAAAGACGTTGTATGTGCAGGTGCAGCAAGAGCTGGAGTTGCATCAGAAAGAGCAACCAACGTAGCCTTGCCGTCCTCAGAAAGCGTCTGAACACGCTCAAAGAGCGTCTGAATGTTTTGCTGCTTGTCTACAACAAGCGCGGAAAGATCTTCTCCCAAAAGCTGCTCAACAAGAGCCTCAAACTCTGGCTGAACCTCAAGATAATCAGCAAGTCTGCCAGAAACAAGAGAAGCGGTTGCTGCATCCGCAACAAGCTTTTCTGCCAGAGGACTTCCCTTTTGGACTTCCACATCAAGCGCGCGAAGTGCCTCAAGCGTAGCTTCACTGCTTGAGAGTTCCTGGCGAGCAGTACGCTCTGCCTCGCGAGCCGCCTCAAGTGCAGAAGCACGCTCAGAAATCTCAGCGACAAACGCCTCGGACTCCTGACGAGCTTTCTCAAGAGCCGCCGTGAGCTCTGCTTCTTTAGCGCCACTATCTTCCAGGGCAGCACGAGCAATCTCAAGCGCTTCCGTAATCTGAGTCAACCTAGACTCAAACATCTGGTCTTCTACCTGCGCATGAGCAATCTGCTCTTCAAGCTTTACATACGCAAGCGTTTCTTTATCAGCGGTATTACGCGCACTTCGCTCAGACGCAGTGCAGTCAGAAATCTTTACATCAAGAGCACGACGCTCGGCAATTGCCTGGTTAGCCGACTCTTGGAGCGCGTTCACGCTCTCCGTCAGATCCGCAACCTTTGCACGAATTGTTGCCAGCTGACCAGAAAGCTCTTCGTTCTCTTTTGCGGCGTCTGCCTTCTGTTTATCCATCACAGAAAGCTGCATACGCGTGTCAGAAAGGCGAGAAACCATGTTCTTGCCCTTCTCCTCCAAAAGACGCATGTCAGATCCCATACGACCAAGAATCTCTTGCATGCGACGGCGCTGCTCACCCAAGTCTCCAACAAAGAGACCCTTTTGCTCAAGAAGTGACTGGAGCTTTTCAAGCTCACGGTTTTTCTCGCCCGCGCGATACTGAGCAAGCTCAATAGCAGCCTCTGCCTCTTTAGCGCGAGCCTCCAACTTTCCATGCGTAAACTGCAGCTGACGAAGGTCATCAACCGCAAGCTGAACCGTCAAATCTTTGAGCTGAGCAGACAGATCTTTAGCGCGAGAAGCCTTGTCTACCTGCCTCTCAAGCGGTTTAAGCTGGCGGGTAATCTCGCGAGAAACTACTTTAGCTCGCGTGAGATTCTCATCCATGGAAGAAATCTTGCGCTCCGCACGCTCTTTGCGGCGGCGATGCTTAGAGATATCTGCTGCCTCTTCAATGAGCTCACGACGCTGCTCAGGACGGCTAGACAAGATGGAATCGAGCTTGCCCTGAGAAATAATGGAGTGGGTATCTTTGCCCAGACCAGAGTCATGCAAAATGTCCTGGATATCCATGAGCCTTGAAGGAGCACCGTTAATCAGGTACTCAGACTCTCCAGAGCGATACATGCGTCTGGTGATACCAATTTCAGAGAAATCAATAGGAATAGTGTGGTCGGAGTTATCCAGAACCAGCGTTACCTCAGCAACGCCCACCGCTCCCCTTGCTGATGAGCCAGAGAAGATAACGTCTTCCATGGCTTGACCACGAAGCATCTTTGCGCTCTGCTCGCCCAATACCCAGAGAATTGCGTCAGAGACATTGGACTTACCCGAGCCGTTAGGACCAACGACAACGGTAAGACCGGGGTCAAAAACCATCTGAGTTTTATCAGCGAATGACTTAAAACCCTTAAGTGTCAGCGATTTGAGATACACGGGTACAGGGTACCTTTCTACCTTAGGTGCATTTCTGCATCAGCATCAAGCGGAGCGTCATCCACACCAAGACGTACCAGTGCGTCTTGAGCGGCTTCTGACTCTGCGGCTTTCTTTGATGGTCCCTGTCCACGACCCACCTTAAGGCCGTCGACAAATACCACAGCGGTAAACGTTGGTGTGTGAGCAGGTCCACTCTCGCCAATAAGCTTATATTCAGGAGTAGCCTTGCCTTTAGCCTGTACCGCTTCTTGCAGACGAGATTTAGGGCTTACCGAACGAACTGCCAGCGCTGGAGAAATGTGAGGTCCAAGCGTACGAATAACAAAATCGTGCGTTGGATCAAAACCCGCATCAAGGTAGAGCGCGCCAACAATGGACTCGTAGACGTTCTCCAGAGCAGACTTCATGCCACGCTTTCCCGTGCCCTTCTCGGAAATTCCCATAACAATTAAGGGAGAAATTCCTAGAGCATCAGAGACAATGGAAAGCGTGTGGCCGGATACTAGAGAGATTTTCAACCTAGTAAGCTGGCCTTCATCCATATCTGGATAACGCTCAAACAGCTCCGTTGCAATAATGGCACCAAGAATTGAGTCACCCAGAAACTCCAGGCGCTCATACGAAGCAGAAACAGGCTTGCCCTCCACCGCCGAAGGGTGTGTGAGGGCAGCCTCGATAAGTTCTTTATTGGTAAATGTGTGACCGCAAATAGCTTCTGCAGCAGCTACTCGTTCGTGCAATTTCACGTATAAAACCTACTTAAGCAGCAAGAATAGCATCTACTGCGTCACCAACGGTAGCAATCTCATCGATGTTTTCTGCATCAAAGGTCATATCAAACTCTTGCTCAAGTTCTGTGACAAGCTGCAAAAGATCAAATGAGTCTGCACCAAGATCTTTAAATGAGGTACCCTCTGTGAGCTCAACGGAATCGTCAAGGTCCAGTGTCTCTCTAACAACGTCAATTACCTTTTCAAGTGTTTCTGTGCGATCCATACATCCTCCTTGCACACAACAATGACGCTAGTAATTTTACCCCGTGATGGGCGTCTGTATGATGACATTACTAAAGCTGAAACAAACAATCTTAAAAAAAGTAAAGCCCACAGAATTGTCCATGGGCTCCACCGTAGTTATAAAAATTTTTATGTACAGACGCTTTTACTACAGCTGAATTGACGAGGAAATTTTCTCGATGAGGTTGGCACGTACTGCATTTGCTGCAGAAAGTGTTCCTGCGCACACAGCAGAAGAGCTAGTAGCACCATGTCCTTTAAGTACAGGTGCAGAAACACCTAGCAAGAAGGCGCCGCCAACAGAATCTCCTGAAAGTTCCGCTGCTGTAGCTTTCAGAGCATCCTTCAAAAGAAGTGCACCAAACGCAGCCTTCTTGGAGGAATTAATTGCGTCTTTGAGGCTAGACATAATAAATTTGCCCGTGCTCTCAATAGATTTTAAGGCCACATTTCCGGTAAAGCCGTCTGTAACAATAACATCAAAGCGGCTTCCTAAAATATCAGTTCCCTCAGCATTTCCACCAAAATTAATAGCCGCTTCTGCAAGGGCTGCGTGATATGAAAGAGCAAGCTCAGAACCCTTGGTCTCTTCAGAACCATTGCAGAGAAGTCCTATGGTTGGGTTTTCAATTCCAAGCGATGCATTGGCAAAAGCCTTGCCCATTTGCGCAAATTGCACCAAAACTTCTGGACGCACATCAGCGTTAGCACCAGTATCCAAAAAGACCGTTTTATGACCACCAAGTCCAGGAAGAATCAGGGTAAGTGCAGGGCGTTTTACACCCTTGATGCGACCAATACCAAAGGTAGCTGCAGTAAGCACTGCTCCAGTAGAGCCTGCCGAGAAAAGACCGTCAGCCTCTCCTGCCTTAACTGCCTGAGCAGCCCTTACAATACTGGCGTCCTTTTTCTGTCTAACCGCATTAGCAGGATGCTCGCTCATTGCAATAACTTCAGTAGTTACCAAAGCCTTTGCGCGCTCATGCTTGCTTGCAAAAGGAGTAACAAACTCATCAGCTCCAGCGAGAAGAACCTCTAGCTCTTTGTCCTTCTCAAGAGCCATACGAACTCCCTCAAGAACAACCTCAGGGCTTTGGTCAGATCCCATAACGTCTACACAAATAACGGGCATGATAGCTCCTTCGTGCTATAAAAAAGAAGGCTGGCCCCTAAAGAACCAGCCTTCTTGGCCATACGATGTATGAGTGTTACTCAGTAACAACAACCTCACGGTCCTTGTAGAAGCCACAGTTAGGGCATACGTGGTGAGGAAGCTTTGGAGCGCCGCACTGTGGGCATACAGAGCGAGCTGCTGCGTTAAGCTTGCTATTTGCCGAACGACGGGTGTGGGTTGCGCCGCGGCCCTTCTTTTGTTTAGGTACTGCCATCTTAAACCTCTTTTGCTCTTGCTAGCGCCCCTAAAACATATGAGGGCGCGACCCATTCACATAATGCGTTGGATACTATACCACGTACTGACACATTTTGTACGTAGATACAGCATTTCTTCACCATTTAGGAGAAGAAATTTTATTTTACTCTTCCGAATCCGGCTCAATCACAAGATTTTTGAGAGCCGCAAACGGGTTTGAAGCAAGCTTTTCTTCTTCTCGCTTCTGCTCAATCTGAGCTGCATGACCGCAATCCTCTTCATTCAGATTGCAACCGCATACTGGGCAAAGTCCCTTGCAGTCGGACTTGCACAGTACAACATAAGGCGTCTCCATAACAAGCGAAGGCAAAAGAGCCTCTGCAAGATCGATGGTTTTATCGGCATTTACTAAAACGTAATCTGCCTCATCTTCATCATCTGCAGAAATTACAGGCTCTTCAAAGAGATAATACTAATCTACCTATGCGTTTAAAGAGAGATGTGCGTCCTCAAGACAACGGTCACACGTACCAACTGCGTCAGCACGAAGCATTCCGGTAACCAAAATGCCCTCACCCGCGTTGGTAAGCACTAGATCAAAATCAATTCCCATAGGAAGAGAAAATTCATGCTCCCCTAGCTCATACGAATCTTCATTGAGATGACCCGCATAAGAAACGGTATCGCCTGCATTTGCAAGACGATCATCTAGTGCATAAAGAACTGGTTGCATTGGAATTACCAGGCAACGTTATTGCTGGTGTTACGAGGACCAGAGTT
>NZ_CAUSFQ010000088.1:0-5209 GCF_963530955.1 Lancefieldella parvula
TACCGAGACTGGTCACGAGGAGGCAGCAGCTGGCGGCCGTGCTCTCAAAGAGGCTGGCTATGACTTTGATGTTTGCTACACCTCTCTGCTCAAGCGTGCTATTCACACTCTGAATCATGTTCTTGATGAGCTTGACCGTAACTGGCTTCCTGTTCATAAGACCTGGCGT
The DNA here is from genome assembly GCF_963530955.1 of Lancefieldella parvula. Classification (GTDB taxonomy): domain Bacteria; phylum Actinomycetota; class Coriobacteriia; order Coriobacteriales; family Atopobiaceae; genus Lancefieldella; species Lancefieldella parvula_A. The sequence goes on from NZ_CAUSFQ010000088.1 coordinate 170, forward strand.
CTGAACGAGCGTCACTATGGTGCACTTCAGGGCCTCAACAAGGCTGATGCAGCTGCCGAGCACGGCGAGGAGCAGGTAAAGATTTGGCGTCGTTCCTTTGATGTCCAGCCACCAGCTCTTGAGCCAGGCGACGAGCGCGATCCTCACGTTCAGGAAATGTTCCGCGATGTTCCAGCAGAGGATCTTCCTTACACCGAGTGCCTGAAGGACACCATTGCACGCGCATGGCCTTACTTTGAGCAGGAGATCAAGCCACAGCTTGAGGCAGGTAAGCGTGTTCTTATTGCTGCACACGGCAACAGCCTTCGCGCTCTTGTTATGCAGTTTGAGCACCTCACTCCAGAAGAGATTCTTGAGGTTAACATCCCAACTGGCATTCCTTGCGCATACACCTTTGACAAGGATTGGAACATTGTAGACAAGCACTATATTGGTGATCCAGCTGTCATCGAGGCAAAGATTAACGCTGTTGCAAACCAGGGTAAAGCTAAATAAACAGCTTGCTAACACGCAATATTGCTAAGCAGAACGGGGTGGTTTAAGCCACCCCGTTCTTTTTTTGCCTACTTATAGAACCGTGATGAATACGCCCACAGTATTAAAACCTGCTTTGAATAGTGTTACGATGTACCGCCGAGAAAAGAAGGGATTAAATGTTTAAAAGAGAGCTCAATGCAAAACTTGTTCTTTCTGTAATTGCAACAGGAATTATGTCCTTCTCGGGAGTTGTCGTAGAAACTGCCATGAACGTGACGTTTCCAACGTTAATGGAGGAATTCTCTATTGGCACCTCAACGGTACAATGGATGACTACTTCGTACCTTTTGATTCTTGCTATTATCATGCCTATGTCGTCGTTTTTAAACAGACGATTCAAAACTAAAAGTATCTTTACCGTAGCCATGATCTTCTATATTAGTGGCATTCTTTGTGGATTTGCTGCTCCAACGTTTATGCTATTGCTGCTTGGCCGCATTTTAGAAGGCATTGGCACCGGTCTGGCACTGCCTTTGATGTTCAACATCATCACCGAGCAAGCCCCACTTAAAAACATGGGTGTCATGATGGGCATTGGCATGCTTGTTACTGCCGTTGCGCCTGCAGTAGGACCTTCGGCTGGTGGCTGGATTGCAGAGCATCTTGGCTGGCGAATGATTTTTGCCGGTCTTCTCCCCTTCTTGATTGTGGCATTTGTACTGGGAATTAGTTCAATCCAACAGAGCCATGAGACTGAAGTGATTTCTTTTGATGTCTTTGGCTGGCTACTTCTTACCATAAGTTTTATTGCACTCATCTTTGTCATTGACGAGTCCAGCGCGTTTGGCCTGCTTAGCATTCCTATTTTGCTCGCAATTATGATTTTTGTGGGCTCACTTACGCTCTTTGTACGTCACGAAAACTCCTTTAAGCACCAAGATCAATCTGAAGCATCTCCAAAAATTCCTATCATTAACCTTGAGGTATTTAGCGAGAAGGGCTTTGTGCTCTCACTCTTTGCTATTGTTGCTCTGCAATTTATTATTCTTGGTCAGTCATATCTTCTGCCTAACTTCTCCCAGCTAGTACTGGGTGCAGGTGCCACTGCAGCGGGAGCTCAGATGCTTCCAGGATGTGCTATTGGCGCAGTTATGGCACCAATTTCTGGCCAGATTTTAGACAAGCTAGGAGCTAAAAAGCCTATTGTTACAGGCATTCTTTGTTGCCTTACCAGCATGCTCCTTTTGCTGCTCTTTGTTCACGTGCTTACCGTAGAAATGATCACGTATATTTTTGCCATTTTTGCCATTGGTCAGGCGCTTCAGATGGGAAACAATTTTACGGTAGCCTTAGGACACTTACCGGAAGACCGCAAGGCAGATGGAAATGCTGTTATTAACACAATGCAGCAGCTCTTTGGCGCTATGGGCACCAGCGTTATTTCTGGCGTTGTAGCGGCTTCTCAGCTTGGAGCTACAGACTTAGCTACAAGCACCCTTGCAGGAGCTCAGAATGCACTCTTTGTACTTGTGTGCGTAGCTTGTATTCCTCTTGTTACCATGGGAATTGTGCTCTTTATACTGCCTAAGATGACAAAATAAAACGCAACTGCGGTATTTAAAAGAAAGCAAATTAAAAAGCTAGGTATCCAAAAGAAAGATATCTAGCTTTTAATTTAGACAATCGAATAATCAAGCTACGACACAATAGCCGATAACTTCAATCCAATAAACACAGCAACCAGGCACGTTATAACATTAACTGCAATGTTCACTCCTGCAGCAGCCCAATTACCTGCTTGAATAAAGGTAAGAGTTTCATTTGAGAAGGTCGAGAAGGTCGAAAGTCCTCCGCAAAGGCCTACGGCTAAGAATAGCTTGACCTGTGGCTGAAGTGGACTTGCAAGATCAAGTCCCGTCACAAAACCAATAATCAAACCTGCAACAACATTTGCAGCAAACGTACCAACTGGCAGGTTAGGAATCCACTGTTTAAAGAGGACGCCCAACTGCCAGCGACCTAAACTACCAAGTGCTCCACCAAGGGCAACAGCTAAAGCTTCAATCACAATAAACGCCCCTACTCTAGCTCTCGCGAGCCCGTATGCAGCTGATAATACTCTCCATGCTTTGCAATAAGCTCATCGTGAGTACCGCGCTCAATAATGCGACCATGTTCCAGAACCATAATGGCATCAGAGTTACGAACCGTAGACAGCCTGTGAGCAATCACAAAGACGGTACGGCCTGCCATTAGGGCATCCATGCCCTTCTCGATAAGTGCCTCAGTACGCGTATCAATACTGGAAGTTGCCTCGTCCAAGATAAGCACGGGAGGATCAGCAATAGCAGCACGCGCAATTGCTAAAAGCTGCCTCTGACCTTGGGAAAGGTTGGCGCCGTCTGAGGTAAGTACGGTGTTGTAACCACGAGGCATACGACGGATAAACTTATCTGCGTTTGCGATTTTTGCTGCAGCAATAACCTCGTCATCAGTAGCGTCTAACTTACCAAAGCGAATATTGTCTGCAATGGTACCTGTGAACAGATGCGTATCTTGCAAAACAATACCAAGCGAGGACCTTAATGCAGATTTCTTAATGTCATTGATAGGGATGCCGTCGTAGGTGATGGTTCCACTACGAACATCGTAGAAGCGGTTAATGAGGTTGGTAATTGTTGTTTTACCAGCACCAGTTGAGCCAACAAATGCAATCTTCTGGCCAGGTTTTGCAAACAGAGTGAGGTTTGCAAGAACTGTCTGATCATCGTCGTATCCAAAGGTCACGTCATCAAAGCGAACGTCTCCGGCAAGAGGGGTTTTCTCGCCAGACGGTTTGACCCAAGCCCAAGATTCCTCTCCGGATTCGTAGCCACTAACGCGGACCAGGTCAACCTTGCCCTCGTCAACCTCAGGAGTCATCTCCATAACCGCAAAGATGCGCTCAGCTCCAGCAAGAGCGGTAAGCAGGAAGTTAGAGAGCTGCGTGAACTGGTTGAACGGCATGGCTGCCTGGCGAACAAAGACCAGGTAGGACGCAAGACTTGCAACATCCGCGTGTCCATTTACGGCAAGTAGAGCACCAACCACAGTGACCACAGCGTAATTGATATACGTCAATGAAACCGTGATAGGGACCATAGTTGCTGCGTAGCCCTGAGCACTTGTTCCAGAGTGTCTAAGCTCGTCATTGACCTTTTGAAAATCAGCAAAGTTTGCATCCTCGTGGTTAAAAACTTTAACCACTTTAAGGCCAGAGATTGTTTCTTCTGCAAAACCGTTAAGAACACCAAGGCTCTTTTGCTGCACCGAGTAATGCTTGGCAGAGCGCTTACTTGCATAGCGTGCATAAATCACAATCAAAACGTCAAAGAGAATAGTGATGAGCGTCAGCTGCCAGTTAAGAACAATGAGCAGTACAAGCGTGCCAACCATCTGAATAAACGCCAGAACAAGGTTGGCAAAGCTGTTATTGAGCGCTTCCGAGATGGTATCCACGTCATTTGTAAAGAAGCTCATAATGTCGCCGCGAGTACGCTGGTCAAAGAATCTTAGGGGCAGCGATTCAATGTGCTCAAAAAGGTCTCGTCTGATATCAAAAACAATCCTCTGAGCAGCACGAACCATAATTTGCGTGTAACCAACACTGGTAAGCGCACCAATTGCATACACAACCGCTGTAAATACAACAAGGTGAGTAAATGCGCCCACATCTCCCCTGCCCACTGCTGCAACAACAGGCTTAATCATGTAAGTACCAAGGAGCGCTGCTAAACCACTGATAGAAACAAGAAGTGCCACCAACATAAGGCGCTTCTTAGCATGACCTAAGTACGAGACAAACACCCTAATGGTATGTCCGATGTTTTGAGGACGTGCTCCTCCTGCGCGATTAGCCATGTGACACCTCCTTACCAGCAGCATCAATGTCCGATTGACTACCGCCAATCTGCGACTCATACAGCTCTCTATAGATAGGGCTCTTGGCGAGAAGTTCTGTATGGGTGCCAGTCATATGGACCCTACCGTTATCAAGAACGACAATCTGATCTGAGTCCATAACGGAGTTCACGCGCTGGGCAATGATGATCTTTGTCATGTCAGCAAGTTCGGCAAGCCCTGCACGAATCTTTGCGTCGGTTGCGGTATCAACCGCGCTGGTAGAGTCATCAAAAATGATAATTTTTGGCTTCTTCAAAAGCGCACGTGCAATGCAAAGGCGCTGCTTCTGGCCACCAGAAACATTGACGCCACCCTGACCAAGGTCTCCGTCCAAGCCACCAATCCTGTCAAGAAACTCATCAACACATGCAACAGAGCAGGCGTGAAGCAGCTCCTCATCTGTTGCATTGGGATCTCCCCAGAGCAGGTTGTCGCGGCCGGTACCGCTGACCAGCACATTTTTCTGAAGGACAACAGATACTGCATCACGAAGTGAAACAAGATTGTAGGAGCGGACGTCATTCTCGCCAACAAATACGGTGCCTTCAGTAGCATCGTACAAGCGTGCAATCAGCTGGATAAGAGTGGTTTTTCCGGAACCGGTGCCGCCGAGAATACCTA
>NZ_CAUSFQ010000089.1:0-5201 GCF_963530955.1 Lancefieldella parvula
CACTCCTGAGCTTCTTCCTGTCCTCAAAGAGAACGGTGTTGTTGACTCTGGTGCGTTTGGTTTTGCAACCTTCCTGGAGGGCTTTGTAAATGCTGTTACTGGCAAGACTGAGACTACTGACTTCCAGACTACCGTTTCTGTTTCTGATGCTAAGGCTGCTACCAGCGCTAAGGTTGAGATTGAGCTCAACGATGACTGGGAGGGTTCTGAGTATCGTTACTGCAATGAGTTCCTCTTCAAGGCAGATAGCCCAGACTTTGACGAGGAAGCAGCTCTGAACTTCCTGGCAACTATGGGTGATTGTGAGCTTCTTGTTGGCGCAAACCCAGACTACAAGATTCACGTTCACTCAAATACTCCTAACAAGGTTCTTGAGTACATGCTTCAGTACGGCCAGATTTTTGAGGTCTTCATTCACAACATGGACCTTGAGGCTAAGGAGCGTACCGAGAAGATCGCTGAAGATAAGAAGGCTGCGGCTGCACCTAGAAAAGAGCTTGGCTTTGTTGCAGTAACTGCTGGTTCTGGCACTGAATCAATCTTGAAGTCTCTTGGTGTTGACGTTGTTGTTTCTGGCGGTCAGACCATGAACCCTTCAACTGCAGACATTCTTGCTGCAATTGAAGAGGCCAATGCAGACCAGGTTATTGTTATGCCAAATAACTCCAACATTCGTATGGCAGCAGAGGCTGCTGCAAGCGCATGTGAGGATGTTAAGGTTGCCGTTATTCCAACCAAGTCTGTTCTTCAGGCATTTGCTGCAATGTTTGTTGTTGCAGATGGCGTTCCATTTGAAGAGCTTGTAGAAGAGATGACTGACGCTATCTCTGGCGTTCGCTACGGTGAGGTAACCACTGCAGTCCGTGATTCCTCTGCAGCTAACGGCACCCCTATTCACGATGGTGATGTTATGGGTATCCAGGGCGGCTCCATTGATGTTGTCGGCTCTGATGTCATGCAGGTCACGCTTGACCTTATTGCCAAGATGCAAGAGGAGGAAGAGGGCGACAACCTCACCATTCTTGCAGGTGAAGACTTCTCTGACGAGCAGCTCGATCTTCTCGCCAGTAAGATTGAGGACACCTATCCAGACCTTGAGGTTGACGCTCAGCGCGGCGAGCAGCCACTCTATCCAGTCATCTTCTCTATTGAGTAGGAAATGTCTGAGTCCAAGGTAAGCATCGCTCCCGCATCAGAGCGAGTAGCACATACCTGCTCACTTGTTGATAGTGTGACCAGGTTAAGGTATGTCAATGCAAATCGTGCCGAGGCGCTTGAGCGTCTCGGCATTCTGCGTGTACGAGACCTTTTGCTCAATGTTCCTCACCGCTACCTCGATTTTTCTCACCGCGTGCAGATTGCTTTTGCGCAGATAGGTGAGGACGCTACCATTACAGGCCGCGTTGCTTCGGTAAAGACCAAGCGTCCACGTCCTAAAATGGTCATTGTTGAGATTGAGATTGTGGATGATACGGGCGTACTCACAGCTTCGTTTTTTAGGCAGCCTTGGATAGCTGAGCAAATCCACGTTGACGATGAAGTGGCGCTAAGCGGTAAGGTTCTCTTTGCCTACGGTTACCGTCAGATGAAGTCACCGTTTTACGAGGTGCTTAGTACGGCAAAGTCTGACTCAAACGATGAAGCACGCTCCAAAGAGACGCCTTCAAAAGCTGCAATTCTTCCTGTTCACCCAGCTACCGAGGGTGTGAGTCCTGCATGGATGCGTCGCATTATGTCAGCGGCTTTGGCGGATACGGGAAGCGTGTGTGATTGGCTGCCCTCAGAGCTTGTCTCCAAGCACCGCCTTATGTCACTCTCATCGGCGCTTCGTGAGGTCCATTTTCCCACAAGCTTGGACGCAGCTGAGCAGGCGCGCCGCCGTCTTGCTTTTGATGAGCTTCTTAGCTTACAGCTTGCCCTTCTGGCCAGGAGAAACTTGGAGCTTGCAGGCCATAAGCCTTTTGAGCACGTTATAGATGGACCTAAAGTTAAGGCTTTGATAGAGGCTTTGCCTTTTGCCCTAACTGACGAGCAAAACCATGCTGCTCAAGAGATTCTTTCTGATATGGCAGCACCACGTATTATGAATCGCTTGCTTTTGGGTGATGTTGGTACTGGTAAAACAGCTGTTGCCGCTGTTGCCTTGGCTGCAGCAGCAGATTCTTCAACTCAGGCAGCTGTGATGGCTCCTACCTCAGTTCTTGCTCAGCAGTACGCTCAAAAAATTGGCCCCTTGCTTTCACTTGCGGGAATTACGTGGGCGCTTATTACGGGTTCTACCTCAGAAGAGGAGAGGCGACAGATTGAACTTTGCCTAGCCGACGGTTCTTTGTCCATTGTCTTTGGCACCACTGCGCTTCTCTCAGATAGCGTGGTATTTAAGCAGCTCACCCTTGCTGTTGTTGACGAGCAGCATCGTTTTGGCGTTGATCAAAGAACAGCGTTGCGCAAAAAAGGACAAGGCGTAGATCTTCTCGCCATGAGTGCAACGCCAATCCCGCGTACGCTGGCACTTTCTTTGTACGGAGACGTTGATACGTCTCGCATTACCAAAAGACCAAAGGCAGGAGCTGGCGTTACCACCAAACTGTGTGTGCCAGAAAACCTTGACCAAGCATATGCTGCTGTCGCCGAAGCTGTTCAAGCGGGTCATCAGGCATGCTTGGTCTGCCCTTTAATTGACCCAAGCGATTCTGAAGAAGAGCTTGAAGATGTTCCTGAGGCTGCTCGTACAAACGGTAAACTCTACAGTGCAACTCGCGTATATGAGGAGCTTTCAAAGACCGTTTTCAAGGACTTTACCTGTGATCTTTTGACCGGCAGACTGCCTGAGACACAAAAAGATAAGGTAATGGAAAAGTTCCGCGCAAATAAGACGCAGATTCTGGTCTCTACAACCGTCATTGAGGTTGGCGTTGACGTTCCTAACGCTACGGTCATGATCGTCTTTAATGCGGATCGTTTTGGTTTGGCTACCTTGCACCAGCTCAGAGGCCGTGTTGGTCGAGGAGATTTCCCAGGAACTGTGTATCTGGCAAGCAATGCCAAGCGAGGCTCTACCGCAAGAAAGCGCTTAGCCGCGCTTGAGCAAACCTCCGACGGCGCACGCTTGGCAGAGCTTGACCTTGAGCTCAGGCACGAGGGAGAAACCCTGGGATACCGTCAGTCGGGCGGTACCACGCTCAAGATTTCTGATCTTTACGCGGATGCGGACCTGATTAAGGCAGCCCACACGGACGCTTTGGCAATTACTGCTCAAGACCCAAATCTTACCAGCGATGCCTATGCTACGCTGGGAATTGAGGCAAAAGATCGCTTTGGTATCTACTTTGAAGAGCTTGGCTATAAGTAATAACCTGCAGGTAAACTGCAGTACAAGATAGGTTTGGTGGCGAGAAAACCCATGAGGATTGTTGGCGGAAAATGGAAAGGTCGTGCAATTGAGGCCCCTGATGGCAAGGGGACTACGCGACCAACCACTGATCGTACGCGTGAGGCTATTGCAAGCTCCATCTTGGCTTCTCGCGGTCTTGACCTCAGTGAATCCAGAGTACTTGACGCTTTTGCAGGCTCGGGTGCTATGGGCTTTGAGCTTCTTTCTAGAGGAGCGCTATACGCTGCTTTTGTTGATAAAGACAGAAAGACGTGCGATCGCATTAAGCGTACGGCTAAATCTCTTGGCGTAAGCACCTCTGAGATGAGTGTTATCTGTGGAGATACAGCGCGCTTAGCTGAGTCATCCCAGCTGTTTGGAGGTCCTTTTGACGTGGTATTTTTGGACCCTCCTTATGCCGTCGAGGCAGAGGTAGTATCCAAGCTGCTCAAAGACTTGACTCAGGCGGGAAGTCTGACAAAAGACGCTGTAGTAGTCTATGAACATAGCCATAAATCTGATTCACTTTCTCTTGATAATTTTGAGCTTTCTAAGAGTAAGCGTTATGGTATTGCTCAAGTTGATTTACTTGTTCGTTGTGAGGGATAGGAGATACGTTGAACAGCATCACTCACGTAGTTGTACCAGGTACTTTTGATCCCGTCACAAACGGACACCTTGATGTAATCAAACGAGCTTCTCGTCTTTTTGAAAATGTTACGGTAGCTGTTGCGGCTTCAAAGCGTAAACACGGCACGGGAACTACGTTTTCTCTTGAAGAGCGTGTACAGATGCTCAAAGACGCGCTGGTAGATGAAGGACTTGTGCACGTTTCTGTAGAGCCTATGGAAGGTCTTCTGGTTGATTTCTGCAATGCTCGCGGCGCAGGTGGTGTTGTTAAAGGCCTAAGAGCTATGACAGACTTTGAGTATGAGCTGCAACAGGCAGACCTTAACTCCCATATGGCTCCTGAGCTGGAGAGCGTCTTTGTTATGTCCAGTCCAGAGTACGGCTATATTTCTTCCTCAATTGTGAGAGAGATTTCAGCTATGGGCGCAGATGTATCATTTTTGGTACCAAAGAACGTCATTAAAAAGCTTGATGCTCTGCATAATTGCGGTAATTAAGTATATTTGCCCTGCATTTTCATTATATTCTGCTAACATTCTTAAAAAGGTGTTTTATGCGTCGTGCTCATAAGGGCTAAAACTGCATATAACACAGCTTATGTATTGGATTGAAAGGAGCCCTGGATGCAGCCAGGCGAGGAAATTGAGAGCCTTGTATCTGAGATTGAGCAGATGGTAACTGAGGCTAAGTCACCTTTTATGGATGGCGGTAACAAGAAGATTATTGATGCCCAGGACTTCTACGAGCTGCTTGACGAGATTCGTCGTGTCTTCCCAGAAGAGTTTGCAACCGCTCGTCGCATCATCAAGGAAGAGGATGAGACCCTTGAGCGTGCACGTGCTCAGGCAGAATCCATCATTGCTGACGCACAGCAGCAGGCTATGATTCTTGCTGGTGACCAGGAGGTTGTCCGCCTTGCTCAGCAGCAGGCAGATGGCATTCGTGACCAGGCAGAGCAGTATGAGCGTGATACTCGCTACAACGCTGAGGAGTATGCAGATACCGTTCTTGCTCACCTTGAGGAGAACCTCAAGAGCCTGACAAACTCAGTCTCTCGTGTTCGTCAGACACTTGATGAGAACTCTGGTCCTCGTAACACCAGCAATAACGTTGCCTGGTAATTCCAATGCAATCAGTTCTTTACGCACTAGATGATCGTCTTGCAAATGCAGGCGATACCGTTTCTTATGCGGGTCAT
>NZ_CAUSFQ010000090.1:0-5014 GCF_963530955.1 Lancefieldella parvula
TCAAAGTAGTAGGTTACCTGTGGGGCCAAACGACCAATATTGATGGAGTTTGCGCTGGAAAGTACCGTGCCCTTACCAGCCAACTCACGCGCCAACTCCTTGTTAGCAAAGATTGCTTTAGCGGCGTTTTGAGCATCGTCAAAGTTTCCCTTAACAGCGCAAACAGCTACGTTAGAACCTTTTTGAGTCACCATCTGCAGGCGTTGAATATCAGAAACCTTGCCTTCAGGGTAAAAGACGGTGATGCCCATACCAGGCACATCCTTGAAACCCTCAAGTGCAGCTTTGCCAGTGTCGCCAGAAGTTGCGGTCACAATCATGATGCTCTTGCCGGCGGTGGCGGCCGCGTCGACAGCGCCAGCTACGTCCGCGTCCTCGCGAGCAACACTCATCAGGCGGGGGAGCATCTGAAGCGCAACGTCTTTGAAAGCCGACGTTGGACCATGGAAGAGCTCAAGCAGCCAGTCTTCTCCGATAGCAGAAACAGGCGTGATAGCCTGGGTGTCCCACTGAGAGCCATACGCTCCCTCAATACAGCGAGTCAGCTCTTCAGCAGAGTAGTCGTCCAGCAGAGCAGAAAGCACATCGAAAGCAGTAGCTTTAAAGCCCTGAGAACAAACCTTTGCAAGATCGAGGGGTTTCTCGTCAATTGAATCTTGGATATAAAGGCCGCCGTCGGGAGCAATTCCCTGCAAAATGGCTTGTTTAGCCAAGACGGTATGGTCAGAGCTTCTTGTGCTGTGATATGCGACGGCCATGAAACCACCAATCTTTAGAACGTGTCGCGTGTTGTGCGTTTCGCGTGTTGCGCGCGTGCAAATTGCGCGTCTCGCGTGTTGCGTTTCTATTATTTTAACAGTGAGAAGTAAATGTCGCTTGTAACATAGAATTGTTCATAGCATTATGAGGATGAGAAAAACTGTCGATTAGATTCTGTCTAGGTTTTTGGTAGTTTTTGTCTATGAGATTGTTATCAGTGCAGTCACCTTTGCGTGCGGTTGTCCTTGCTCTGCAATTAGCCTTGCAGGTAATCGGTTTTCTCGCAAAACGACTGCTAGATTTGGAGTTATATGCAAAACGTTGCCCTACTTGGATTTGGAACGGTTGGTGCTTCAGTTGCGCGCATTCTTGATGAGCGCGTTTCTGACGTTAATCTGACGTCCATCTTGGTTAGAGCTGGTAAAGAGCACGTTGACCCTCGGGCAACATCTGATTTTGATGCGCTCTTGTCTGACCCTGCGCTCGATACAGTTGTTGAGTGCATGGGCGGCCTCACGCCAGCCTATGAATATATCAAAGCTGCGCTGACGGCTAAGAAAAATGTAGTCACCTCAAATAAAGCCGTGGTATCTGCTCATTTTGAGGAGTTTATGACACTTGCCGCTGAAGCGGGCGTCAACCTTAAGATCGAAGCATGCGTGTGCGGTGGTATTCCTTGGATAGCAGGAATTCAGAAAGTTCGTCGTATTGACGAGATTTCTGCGTTCTGGGGAATCATGAATGGAACCACCAACTACATTGTCTATTCCATGCTCAAAGACGGAACGGACTTTGCTGAGGTTCTGAGCAAGGCTCAGGAGCTGGGTTACGCCGAGCGAGACCCGTCAAGCGATATCGATGGCATTGATGTTCGCTCTAAGACTATGATTTCTGCATCTATTGCCTTCGACGTAATCTGCACAGACCAGATTCCTATGTCTGGTATCAGAAACTTAACTAAGCGCGATCTTGCCATGTTTGGCAGTCACGATATGACAATCAAGCTCTTTGGTCGTGGTGTTTCTGACGGTTCATCGTATGCGGTAGCTGTTGAGCCAGTTGCGGTTTCGCTCTCAACCATAGAGGCTAACGTTCCAACTAACTTTAACGTTGCAACTGCCGTGGGAAATACCATTGGCGAGCTCAAGTTTTACGGTCAGGGTGCCGGTGGCGACCCAACGGCAAACGCCGTCGTGCAGGATATTATTGACTGTGCTGCGGCTCCTGCTGGGGGTCAGCAGACCTTCTCGTCAGATCTTTCGTATAATCCTGAGCTGCTTGTTTCTGATTACGTATTTAGGACGCAAGCGGATGTTCCGGGTGGCTCGTTCTGGGAGCCGGGTGCTCAGTTGGTTAAAAATCTAAGTGCCGAGAAGGCCCGTAATCTTCTTACCAGCGCACTTTCGCAAGATCCTACAACCTTTATGGCTGCACTTGAAAAGAGGAATTAGAAATGATCAAAATTGCAAAATTTGGCGGCTCAAGTGTTGCTTCTGCAGAGCAGTTCAAAAAAGTTAAAGCTATTGTTGAAGCTGACCCTGATAGACGCTTTATTGTTTCGTCTGCAGCAGGAAAGCGCCACTCAACCGATAACAAGATTACGGATCTTTTGCTGCTGGTAAATGCCCACATTGAGTATCACGTTGATTGCACCTCTTTACTTGCAGACATTGAGGCTCGCTTTGTGGAGATTGCTGATGAACTGGGAGTTGCATGGCCTGTCGCCGAGGAGTTTGAGAAGTTTGCTACAAACATCAAGTCCTTCTCGCCAGAGTATGTAGTAAGTAGAGGCGAGTGGTTTACCTGCCAGATTCTTGCCGAGTACCTTGGCCTGCCCTTTGTTGATGCTGCTGACGTTATGCTGTTCCATCATGACGGCACCATTGATATGGAGCGCACTGCCTCTAGGCTTAAAGAAGTTGTTGCTCGCAGCGGCTCGTTTGTGCTGCCTGGCTTCTACGGTGCTACCGTTGACGGTGCAATTAAGTTGTTCCAGCGCGGTGGCGGCGATATTACCGGTGCCATTGTTGCTCGCTGCCTAGACGCTGACTTGTATGAGAACTGGACTGACGTTTCTGGCTTCCTTTCTGCGGATCCTCGCATTGTTCAGAATCCACGCGCCATTGGCCGCATTACTTTTGACGAGATGCGCGAGCTTTCTTACATGGGCGCTTCCGTTCTTCAGGAAGAGGCAATTTTCCCTGTTCGCGAGGCAAACATTCCAATTCAGATTAAGAACACCAACCGTCCAGAAGACACGGGCACGGTTATCCGCGAGACCGCAGAGGGTGATGTTAGCGAGCACCTTATCACCGGTATTGCAGGCAAGAAGGACTTCTTGGCTATTCACGTTAAGAAGGCTCACATGTCCAACGAGGTTGGCGTCATCAGCCGCGCACTCAATATTGTTGAGCGTTACGGCGTCTCTGTTGAACACATCCCAACAGGCGTTGATTCGTTTGGTATTGTGGTAAATGCCTCCGACGTAAAGGATACGGTTTATTCCATCATCAGCGATATTCGTCGCGAGATTGAGCCTGATGATATTACGATGGTAGACCGTCTAGCTCTTGTTTCTGTTGTTGGTCGTAATATGTCTAGGCGTTCCGGCACCTCTGGTAAGATCTTTGGCGCGCTGGGTAATGCGGGCGTCAACATTCGCATGATTACGCAGAGCTCGGAAGAGATTAGTATTATTGTGGGCGTCGATAATGCCGACTTTGATCGCACAATTGGCGTCATTTATAACGGATTTGTTCGTGACGAAATGGTTTCGAGGTAACTATGGCTTTTGATCCAAACGGTAAGGTTGTTGCAATTCTTGGTGCTACCGGCGTTGTTGGTGCCCAGATGATGCAGTGCCTTGAAGAGCGTAATTTTCCTATCAAGGAGCTGGTGCTTCTGGCATCCGCTCGAAGCGCTGGTAAAACTATCGAATTTGCTGGCCAGCAGATTGTAATCCGCGAAGCAACACCAGAGGCTTTTGAGGGTGTAGATATTGTCCTTGGCGCAGCTGGCGACGAGCAGGCAAAAGAGCTGCTCCCTGAAGCGGTTAAGCGTGGATGCGTCTGCGTTGATAACTCCCATGCATTTAGAATGGACCCAAACGTTCCGCTGGTAATCCCAGAGATTAACGCCGAGGATATCAAGAACCATAACGGCATCATCTCTAATCCAAACTGTGCAACCATTATTGGCTTGGTACCTCTGTATCCTCTACATAAGGCAGCAGGTGCAAAGCGTATTATTGCGTCAACCTATCAGGCTGCATCAGGCGCTGGCCTTCCTGGCCTCACCAGCCTGAAGAATCAGATGGCTGACGTTGTTGCAGGTAGGGAAGTAACCGAGACCTCTCCATTTGCATACCAGCTGGCAGTCAATCTGATTCCACAGATTGGCGGCTTTGATGAGGTTGGCTACACTTCCGAGGAAATGAAGATGCAAAACGAGGGTCGCAAGATCATGCACCTTCCTGAGCTGCGCGTTAACTGCACCTGTGTTCGCGTTCCAACGATGCGCTCACACTCTGAGTCCATCACTGTTGAGTTTGAGCGTCCTTTGAGTCCAGATGAGGCTCGCGCTATTCTTGAGGATGCTCCAGGAATCAAGGTTGTAGACAACCCAGCAGAGCTTCAGTACCCAATGCCTCTTGATACTTCTGACCAGGACCTTATCTATGTTGGTCGTATTCGCGAGGATCTTTCCGCTGATAAAGATACTCATGCGCTGACATTCTTCTGTTGCGGAGACCAGATTAGGAAGGGTGCCGCAACAAACGCTGTCCAGATTGCAGAGTACCTGCTGTAATATCTGGCGCGCAGCCACGTTCGCATCATTTTCGTTGACCAAGTACCCGTTCGATTCTATTTCGTAGAATTGAACGGGTATTTTTGTGCGTCTGAGTCAAATTTTTCAGCGATAGAGTGCCATTCGGCGGCAAAGTGGTAAAAAATGCGTTTAGTTGGAGTATCCAAAAATGCTTAGTTTCTATGCAAGCCATCTACCAGCAATTTTACGTGGACAAAATTGTGGAAATTAGTACAAAATTTCTGAGCTGGGTAAACGTAAGTGACAAAATTTCGAAGTCCAAAAATAAACTCCAACTAAACGGATTTTTTACCCAAAACAGCACCTCTAATTTGATACATCAATTTCTTGATTAGTTTTCCTGCATATCAGCCATTGTTTATGCAAAAATCACCTATCTAAATAGTTAAAACTTTTATTCGAACAGGTATTCTACTTTTACAGTAGC
>NZ_CAUSFQ010000091.1:0-4994 GCF_963530955.1 Lancefieldella parvula
CGTAGATACAGAATTTATCGATAGTTAAATTTCTTATATAAGTCTATTCATTTTCAAGCATATTAGATGAAGTTTATGCACAAATATGCATATCAGGTAGTGCGACTGCCTAGCTGCCTGGCTATCTTGATTAGGAACATGTCGATTCTTCGGCAGAACCTACCAAAGCTGCGCTATTTTGCGCGCCGGGCCAAAAGCCAACGCTAACACGCTGCAGAATCATAATCACCCGTATATGAACTACCTGCACAGAAGAGGGTTTTTCATATGCATTATATAAGGCTTACTTAATTACTCAGTAGCAGGTGCTTCTTCTGGAGCCTGAGCCTCAGTAGTGTCATTTTTCTTTTTGAGCTTCTTATCAAGCCAACCCGTAAACGCAGGGGCTACCAGTGCAGTAATAACTACCGCGGCAGCAAGCTGAGCATTTGCGTTTGCAACAACCTGAGCCGTATACGTTGGATCAACAGAAGCAACTGCAGCAGGAGTGGTTGTTGCGGTACCTGCAATAGTTGCGCTCGCAAGACTTGCCTTACCAGAACCGCCCAGTAGACGCTCAACAAACATGGTAAGGATACCCGTGATGATGCAAAGTACTGCTAAGAGAATACCTGATGGACCACCAGTAATAAGATTCTCAACACTCATGCCACAACCAAGAGCAAAGCCAACAACAGCAATACAGGGGTTAATACCAGGAACCAAAAGCCCCCTGATAAAAGGACTGAGATTACCAAGAACAACACCAAGGACTAGAGGAAGAAGGGTACCCGCAAGTGCGGTAGGAGAAATTGCCGCAACACCTGCTGCACCTAGGGCAATCATGGTAACCGCAGGACCCGCAACAAGAGACAAAACTGCAGCTGCACCCTGCTCATCAGGAGTCCCGTACTCAGCAGTAATACCAATGTACAAGGCAACATTGCAGAAGGTAATGCCACCAATGATAGAAAGTGCATTAAGACCAAAGAAATTATCGTTCATGAACTTAGCAACAAACAAACCAAAGGCAATAGCAATAGCAAGCTTAGGAATAAGAATGGTCAGGCCAGTCTTCAAAACCTTGGGAACCGTCTTAAGATCAATAGAAGCACCCACAAACAGCAAAACAATGCCAACAATTGCAGGAGCTCCCTTAGCAACAGCAGTGGTGAAGCTACCAATTTCTAGAACCTGAGGAACAAATGAATGAAGAAGTAGGCCTACAGAAAGCGGATACAGCATAATATCGCCGGGAAACCTGGGAACGCCAATTTTACGAGTTGCTTTTTGCTGTTCAGCTGCCATTATCAGCCCCTTTGCCCTAGTCGGTCAAAAAATAGTTGACCTACTTTATCAGCACAAAGAATCATTTTTAAAAAGTACTGTACAAATTAACAATTTGGCTACAAACGCGAGAAGACCTTACAAACTGCAAGGTCTTCTCGCGAAATGGGTGTATTGAGCTGTAAAGACGGACTAAGCCCAGAACTTAGATTTTGCCGCCCTCGACGACCATAGTATTTGGATCTACCTCGTCGCCGTAAATTGGAGCAAGTGTCTCTTCATAAGCCTTGTGGAAGAAGTTCTCCTCTGCAAGAGGACCGGTAATCTCGTTGTTGATAAACTCCAACAGCGAAGAGTTGCCCTTGTGAACTGCAGCGGCAATAGTATCGGAGTCGCCCAGGTCATCAATGCCAACAACAAAGCCAGGGTTAGACTTGATCCATGCAAGTACCTCGGTATTGTCGGTTGAGAAAGCATCGCCGCGGCCGTCGAGCAGTGCGTTATACGCATCAGCATAGCTATCAAATTTTACCAGCTCAACCTTAGGAGCGTTCTTAGCAAACCAAACCTCAGCCGTAGTTCCCTTAGAAACAATAAGCTTCTTGCCATCAAGCTGCGAAACGTCTGTAATTGGTGCAGAGGATGGAGAAACAACGCCCAGCTTAATCTTCATGTATGGCAGAGAGAAATCAACCTTCTCTTTACGGTCATCGGTTACCGTAAAGTTTGCCAACATGATGTCTGCCTTATTGGACTGCAAGAAAGGCACGCGATTTTGTCCGTCAGTGGCAATGTAGTTGATCTTGACGCCCATATCCTTTGCAAGGCGCTCTGCAAAAACAATGTCGTAACCAGCGTAATTACCGTTTGCATCAACGTAACCAAAAGGAGCCTTGTCGCTAAAGACGCCGATATTTACTGTGCCTGCCTTCTTGATGTCATCAAGAGTTCTAAACTTTGAGTCTGTATCAGAAGATCCGCCCTGAGCTCCGTCAGAATCCTTTTTCTTGCAAGCAGCCAAAAGAGCTGCAGCAGAAAGTGCGCTTGCACCAAGGAAAGCACGGCGAGAAAGAGAAGTGGAAGTATTTTCAAAGAAGTTCATTTCAAATCCTAACAAGTTGTATCAATTACTACATCATCTACGTGCAAAAACACGTTGTTTACTTATGCACACGTTCAAACTCAAAGGTGCGCAAAAACTCTTGTGCCCTTTCTGTTTTAGGTGCCGAGAAAAACTCTTGTGCATCGGACGACTCTTCTACGATGTGACCCTGATCAATCAAGATGACTCGATCGGCAACTGCTTGAGCAAAGCGCATCTCGTGAGTTACTACCAGCATGGTCATTCCCTGTTCTGCTAGTTCCATAACTACCTGCAAAACCTCATGGACCATCTCGGGGTCAAGAGCTGCGGTAATCTCGTCCAGCAAAAGAACTTCAGGGTTAGTCATAAGCGCACGAACAATTGCCACACGCTGTTTTTGACCGCCGGAAAGAGCTGATGGATAGGCATCTTTCTTCTCCCACAACCCCACACGACGCAGCAGTTCTTCTGCCTGAGTTAAAACCTCAGCCTCTGAACGTTTCTGCACCACCAGAGGAGCCAGAGTTACGTTTTTCAAAACCGTCATGTTGGGGAACAAGTCGTAGCTTTGAAAAACCATACCAATGCCTGCAGCGGCGCTTTCCCTCTTCTGACCAGAAATAACCTGATCGTGGAGAAGCACTTCTCCCCCTTGGATATCTTCCAAGCCAACAATGGCGCGAAGTAGCGTAGACTTACCGCAACCGGAAGGTCCCAACACCACAACTACCTCGCCTTTATTGATGGAGAGCGAGATCTTGTCAAGCACGGGTTTCTCGCTTGAGGGATATACCTTAGTGAGGTCCTTAACTGCTAAAACGGTGTTACTCATGTGAGGCGCTCCTCTCAAGCCTGCGCGAAAGATACGAAAGTGGGAAGCAGGCAGCAAAATACAGGAAGAAAATAGCTCCGTAAATCCAAAGTGCTCCGTCGGTTGGGAACTTAAAGCGATAAAAATCGGTGATCTGACTTCCAACTCTGAGCAGTTCAACCACGCCAATCAGATTACACAGTGACGTTGTCTTAATCATGCGCGTAATCAGATTAATGGCTGGTGGTAAAAGACGCTTGAAAGCCTGAGGCAGAATGACCTTAAAGAACGTCTGCTGGCGAGAAAGACCAAGTACAAACGCACCGTCATACTGAGATGCTGGAATTGACTCCAACGACCCTCGTACCAGGTCTCCAAGCTCAGCTGCTCCCCAGAAGGTAAAGACCACAATTGAAGCTTCAATGCCATCAAAGTTGACATCAAACCATTCAGAAGTACCAAAGAACACCACAAAGAGCAGCACCAGCTGAGGCATAACACGAACAATCTCAAGGTAAAAGCGAAGAATTGCACGAACAACCTTGTTGTTGGATATCATAAAAAGTCCAACAAGAATACCAAGAGGAATGGAAAGCGCCACAGAGATAAGGCCAATGTGCACCGTTGTTGCAAGACCTCCAAGAAGGCGCGTTATCACTCCTTCCTGCAGCAAAATGTTATCGACGGGCATAGTCAAGCCTCCTCTCCAGCCAGCTGCCAAGCAAAGAAATAGGAACAAGGATAATCACATAGGCAATTACCAGCATAAAGAGGGCTTCTGTAGTGTCGTACTGCATGCCAATAATGTCTTTGGTTACGTACATCAAATCTGCAAGAGCAATGCCGGAAACAACGGAAGATTCCTTGATTAAGAAAATGATGTTAGCAACGAGGCCTGGAATTGCTACAGAAAGTGCCTGTGGAAGAATAACGTGCTGGAGAGCTTGAATCTTTGAGAGGCCCAAAACCTTTGCAGACTCAAACTGAATAGCTGCAACTGATTCAAAGCCTGCGCGAAACACCTCTGCCATATAGGAGCCACCAAGAAACGTTAAACCCACAACAGCAGCTACTTCTGCATCCATTTTGAGACCAATTTTAGTTAGGCCAAAGTAGATAAGAAACAGCTGAATAAGCAGGGGTGTTCCTCTGGAAAGCTCAACATAAACAGCATTAAGCTGACTTAAAACAGGAATTTTTGTCAGCGAAATCTGAGCACTTATCAAACCAACGATAAGCGAGAAGAGAACTCCAAAGAAAGAGATAGTAAGCGTTATTTTTGCAGCTTCTGCATACAGTGGGAGGTGTTCCCCTATGAAGCTCCAGTCCATGCGAATAAATCCTCTCGGGATGTGCGAATACTCACACAAGAGTTACAAAATAGCTTTACGCCCGAGTCTGTACCAGGAAAATTTTGCTCAGCGACAATTACACCCTGGTCGTATGTGACCCGGGCACCAGACACATCGCGGTGCATGCACAAAGTGCAGTGTATGTCGTAGCCATAATTCGCATGCGTATAATCCTAGCCGCAACTAGGATATTGTCAACTCACAATTGGTAAATTTTTTGATAATGGAAAATTCCTCCACCAAATCCTCAACTGACATACGTGCGTTAGCGGGACTTGTAGAAGGTAATTGACGTGCAGGAATACCAGTTTGTTGCTCAGTGTAGCGCTTATAAAATTTTGTTGCCGTCCCACCAAGTGTAAAAATGGCGCAGATTGATGAATCTTGAATAAGAGCGCCAATATTGTGTGGAATCGGATTTGCAATAGAAGCATCACTAGCACCCTTAATATCACAAGCCTTAAGCACATCACAAAGAGCA
>NZ_CAUSFQ010000092.1:0-4887 GCF_963530955.1 Lancefieldella parvula
AATTTGATTCGTTGCCGCTTAGTAATTTTTTGATGTATTGATAAAAACCCCTTATCATCTTTAGCGAAAAAGCACGTCTTGGGTTCTCCTTTTCCCAGAGTGAAACTAAATTTTCAATATCACTAATATGGAGTGATGTTTTATTAAAATTATTATGTTTCATTACTACACTCCTTTTAGGATAAATATTTACACTATAGTTTAAGACAAATTAAAATGAGAATAATTGATGAAATAAATAAAATTGGGAAAAAATCTACTACAAACTGACTTAGATTATGTATATAAGTCAGACATAGGGGTATAAGCAAAACCGTAAAGCAGAAACACGGTATGTGTTCACGATTAGCTTGTACCCTTTTTCAGGTCATCTACCTGTGGGGTTTCTCGCCAAGCGAAACACGTACATAGGAAAGGATGATTCACAATGGGTAAGATTCTTGGAATTGACCTGGGTACTACAAACTCAGCTATGGCTGTCCTCGAGGGTGGAGAGCCAACTATCATCGTAAACGCAGAGGGAGACCGCACAACTCCTTCCGTCGTCGGCTTCCGCGCAGACGGCGACCGCATTGTTGGTAAGGCAGCAAAGAACCAGGCTGTCACCAACCCTGTAAACACTGTCTTCTCCATCAAGCGTTTCATGGGCCGCAAGTTTGACGAGGTCCAGTCTGAGATTAAGACTGTCCCTTACAAGGTTAAGGCTGGCACCGATGGCCGCGCAGTTGTCGAGATTGAGGGTGTTGACTACACTCCAGAGCAGATCAGCGCTATGACCCTTGCAAAGATGAAGGCAGACGCCGAGAAGTACCTCGGTGAGCCTGTAACCGACGCTGTTATTACCGTCCCAGCATACTTCAACGACGCACAGCGTCAGGCAACCAAGGACGCAGGCAAGATTGCTGGCCTCAACGTTCAGCGTATCGTCAACGAGCCAACCGCAGCAGCACTTGCTTACGGTCTGGACAAGAAGGACCAGGACCACAAGGTTCTTGTCTTCGACCTCGGTGGTGGCACCTTCGACGTCTCTCTGCTCGATCTTGCAGACGGCGTTGTTGAGGTTCTTGCAACCAACGGCGACAACCACCTGGGCGGCGACGACTGGGATCAGCGCGTTATCGACTGGCTTGCAGACAAGTTCAACTCCGATAACGGTATTGACCTCCGCAAGGATCCAATGGCACTTCAGCGCCTTAAGGAGGCTGCAGAGAATGCCAAGAAGGAGCTCTCCAGCGCTCAGCAGGCACAGATCAACCTGCCATTCATCACCGCAGACGCATCTGGTCCTAAGCACCTTGACTACACTCTGACTCGTGCAGAGTTTGAGCGCATCACCCGCGATCTTCTCGACCGCTGCAAGGCTCCTGTAACCAAGGCACTCCAGGACGCAGGCCTTCAGCTCTCCGATGTCAGCGAGGTCATTCTGGTTGGCGGCTCCACTCGTATGCCAGCTGTTCAGGACCTGGTCAAGAGCATGACAGGCAAGCAGCCTAACATGTCCGTCAACCCAGACGAGGTTGTTGCTGACGGTGCAGCTGTTCAGGGCGGCGTTCTTACCGGCGACGTTTCCGGCATCCTGCTTCTGGACGTAACCCCACTGTCCCTGGGCGTTGAGACTCTCGGCGGCGTTGTTGACAAGGTCATCGACCGCAACACCACCATCCCAACTTCCAGCACAAAGGTTTACTCCACCGCAGCTGACAACCAGACCTCCGTTGAGATCCACGTCCTCCAGGGCGAGCGTGAGATGGCTTCTGACAACAAGAGCCTTGGTAAGTTCAACCTTACCGGCATTCCTGCTGCTCAGCGTGGTATCCCTCAGATTGAGGTTACCTTTGACATCGACGCAAACGGCATCCTGAAGGTCACCGCTAAGGACAAGGCAACTGACAAGTCCCAGGAGATTACCATTTCTGGTTCCACCGCTCTGTCCGACGAGGAAGTTGACCGCATGGTCAAGGACGCAGAGTCTCACGCTGAGGAAGACAAGAAGCGCAAGGACGAGATTGAGGTTCGTAACCAGGTAGACTCTCTGGCATACAGCACCGAGCAAACCGTCAAAGACCTTGGCGATAAGGTTCCTGAGGATCAGAAGAAGGCTGTTGAAGAGGCAGTTGCTGAGGCAAAGACCGCACTTGACGGCACCGACATTGAGGCAATCAAGAAGGCTGGCGAGAAGCTCACCGAGGTTGGTCAGAAGCTCGCAGAGATTGTCTACGCAGACGCTCAGGCTCAGACCGCTGGTAACAACGGCGCAGCAAGCAACCCTTCTGAGCCAGATGTTGTTGATGCAGACTACGAGGTTGTCGACGACGATAAGAACCAGAACTAATCTGAGTTTCTCGGCATATGCGCTTGGGTAACTTGGTGCAGCAGCTGGTAGACAATGTGATATGACTCGGAGGCGGCTGGCGGAAACGTTTGGCCGCCTTCTACACATAGGGAGGTGATGGCAGTGACAACAGCAGATCAGAACAAGGTTGACACTACCTTTGATAACGAGAATAACGGTGATGAAACCGTAGGCGCCGTCGGCGTTGTGGGAGATGGTTCCGCAAGTCAGACGCTTGACGGCAACGCGGCCGCTGCTAATGGCGCGGCAGGTACGGCTGGTGCAAGCCGTCCGATGACTGAAGAAGAGATGATTGCTGAGGCAATTCGTCGCGGAGAAGAGACGGCTGAGGCAGAGATTGCTGCCGATGCAAAGCGCGCAGCTCAGGAGCGTGATCGTTTGCAGAACGAGCTTGACTCGGTCTCCGATCAGATTGAGGCAGCAAAGCAGCAGGCAGCCGAGGCAAATGATCGCTTCTTGCGCTTGCAGGCTGACTGGGATAACTACCGTCGTCGTACCGCTCAGGAGCGTCTTGATGAGCGCCAGCGTGCAACAGAGAAGCTGGTAGTTGACCTGCTTCCTGTCATTGATGACCTGGAGCGCGCAATTGAGCACGCAGATGGCCTGACCGATCCTGCAGCTCAGCAGTTTGTTGAGGGCGTCTCTGCGGTGTGCAAGAAGCTTGTGGGCGTTCTTAACAAAGAGGGTGTTGAGGTAGTCAATCCTGTTGGCGAGGCCTTTGATCCTCTATCTCATCAGGCAGTGAGCCAGATTGAAGACACCGAGGCATATGATGAGACCGTCGCCCAGGTGTACCAAAAGGGTTATCGCATGGGCGGCAAGGACATTCGTACTGCGATGGTTGTTGTGACCCACGGCGGTCCAAAGCGCCCAGTAGAGCAAGAAGCCGCAGACAGCGCAGAAGCTGCTGACGGCGAAACCGCAGACGGCGCTGCCGCAAATGGCGTAACCGAGTAAGACAGAGTAGTTTTAGAGAGGAGGCCGTGCTGAATGGCAGGTAGTAAGACTTTTTATGACGTTCTTGGCGTGAAGCGCGACGCCTCGAAGTCTGATATTCAAAAAGCGTTTAGGAAACTTGCAGCTAAATACCACCCTGACAGAGGTGGCGATGAAGCCAAGTTCAAAGAGATTTCGGAAGCGTACAACACGCTCTCTGATGATAAGAAGCGCCAGGAGTATGACCAGATGCTCGCATTTGGCGGTATTCCTGGAGGCGGATTTGGTGGTCGCCAGGGTGGGTTCACCTATACCACCAACGTAAACGGCGCCAATTTTGCCGATTTCTTTAGTGGCTTTGGTGGCGGTGCTGGTGCAGGAGCCAGCGGCTTTGACTTTGCCGATATCTTTGGCGGGCGAGCAAACCGTCCAGTTGCAGGTAGCGACCTTACTATGTCCGTAAACGTATCGTTTGATGAGGCATTTAAGGGAACTTCTCGCAAGGCAACGTATCGCGTGCCTTCAACTGGTGAGGAGCAGTCACTGACCATCAAAGTACCAGCTGGTGCTTACGATGGCATGAAGCTGCGCTACAAGAAGCATGGCGAGTACGGCGTTAACGGCGGTCCGCGAGGCAACCTTGTGGTTACCATCAACGTTGCAGCTCATCCGGTCTTCTCGCGAGATGGCGCTGACGTGCGCATGAAGCTGCCAGTGAGCATTTACGAGGCAGCTTTGGGCACCTCGGTTGACGTGCCAACGCCTGACGGAACTACGGTGCGACTCAAGGTTCCCGCAGGTACACAGAGCGGAAAAACGTTCAGGTTCAAGAACTTGGGCGCTCCTCGCGTGAAGGATCCTGCAACTCGCGGCGCGCTGTATGTTTCGGTGGATGTCAAGGTTCCAACAAAACTTTCCAAGAAGGAGCGAGATGCTCTTCAGGCGTTGCTTGACGCCGATGAGCGCAGCTACCGAGAGGAGCGGTAATGGCTCGAAAGAAGGATGACGGTCGTAACAAGCCGCTCTACATGATTAGCGTTGCGGCCGAGCTTACGGGCATGCATCCGCAGACGCTGCGTGTGTACGAGCAGAAGGGCCTGATCAACCCCGGTCGTTCCAGGGGCAACACGCGCCTGTACTCTCGCGCGGACATTGACCGCCTCAATCTTGTCTCCAAGCTGACGGACGAGGGCATCAATCTTGCCGGTGTTGTGCGCATTCTTGACATGCGCGAACGAGCTCTCGAGAAGGACGATCTAATTGATGAGCTGCGTGAACGCATTCGCGTGCTTGAGGATGAGCTCCACGAGTACCACATGCGCGAGCGCATCACCTCGCTTGTTCGTTATAGCGAGACCAGTCCAGAGATGGTGATGCAGCGCCTGCTTGGTATGCCAAGCTCCACTTCTTCTGACGCCAACACCGAGGGTGACCCGACGCACTCAAAGGAATCGTAAGACAACGAGGCAAGTGCTACTAGTAAGATGACCAGCTCTTCACGCGCGTATGTGGGGAGCTGGTTTTTTGTTTGGTCACCATTTATCGAATACCGAATACCGAATACCGAATACCGAATACCGAATACCGAATACCGAATA
>NZ_CAUSFQ010000093.1:0-4826 GCF_963530955.1 Lancefieldella parvula
GTAAAGGCTCAGCTTGCTGCTCAGGAGGCTGCATCAGCTAACAACAACGTTGCTTATGCAATTGAGACTGTTACTCGTGAGGCTCCTTCTAACAACTCAGAGTCTAACGATAGTTCCTCTAACGATTCCAGCTCCAGTTCTTCAAGTTCCAGCTCTTCTAGCTCCAGCAGCTCTAGCAGCTCCAACAACAGTTCTAATTCTGGTGGTGGGTCATCATACTCCGGCGGTGGTGGTGGCTACCCAGCTGCAGGCGGCGGTGTTGCTACAGCTTATGCTTGCATCGGCTATCCATACGTTTGGGGCGGAGCTTCTCCTGCTTCTGGCTTTGACTGTGGTGGCCTGGTCTACTACTGCTTCCTCGGCTACCGTGCAGGTACCGCAGGAACCATTGGCCGTGCTATTCGCGCTGCTGGTAACTGGCATGATTCCATGGATGAGCTTAACTATGGCGACATCATCTTTACTCGTGCAGGCTATGAGCACGTTGGAATCTACATTGGTGGTGGCCGCATGATTCACGCTGCTAACGAGTCTGTTGGTGTTATCGAGGGACCTGTCTACGCCTGCTATGGTGGAGGCCCATTCTCCGGCTAAGTGATAGCAGGGCACGCACCCTCAGTTGCGGATAATTTCTGTACAAAGTTTTAACTACACGCACGTAAAGTCGTACAATATTTGAGTACGCTTTACGTGCTTTTCTTTTACTCATATACAACGGCTAGGGGAGATTGTGGCGCTTCATCTAAAGCAAAAGACAAACGTGGTTGAACGCCATTTTTCTCGTAGATTCCAGGTTGCACTTATTGGAGAAGGCCTGCTTGTTGGCCTTATGGGTGGTGGCGTTGTTACACTTTACCGGCTCTGCCTTTCTTTTGCAGAAGAGCAGATGCGCTCTATCACCGAAGCAATCGCAGGTAATTGGTCGTATATGGCTCTTTGGTTTGGCATACTGCTCATCCTGATGGTGGTCGTTTGTCTGCTTATGAAGTTTGAACCCTACACCGCTGGCTCTGGAATCCCTCAGACCAATGCTGAAGTTATGGGATCTGCCGATATGCCTTGGTATCGAGTTCTTCCCGTTAAGTTTATCCAGGGCGTTCTGGTTGCCTTTGGCGGCCTCTCTATGGGTCGAGAAGGACCAGCGGTACAGCTAGGCGCTGTTTCTGGTAAAGCGGTCTCAAAGTTCCTCAAGCGTAAAAGGGGAGAAGAACGTCTTCTGGTAACCTGTGGCGCAGCTGCGGGTATGTCAGCCGCTTTTCATGCCCCTCTCACCGGAACACTTTTTGCTATCGAAGAGATCCAGAAAGAGTTTCATGCTCCACTGATTATCTCGGCAATGACTGCCTCAGTAGGCGCTGACTTCCTAGTTTCTAACGTCCTTGGTATGAAACCTGTCCTTAAGCTTCCCTATGTGGCTCCACTGCCTCATGTTGACTTTGCATTTGTTCTAATTGTTGGTTTTACCTGTGGTTTATTAGGTGCGCTTCACAACAAGGGAATGTTCTTTGCGCAAGATCTTTACAAAAAAATTGACAAGTTTGTGCCTTTCTCAAGGCTCATTATTCCCTTTATGCTTGCGGGATTTATGGCTTTTACCTGGCCAGATCTTCTTTGCGGCGGCGATGCTATTATCGAGAAAATCAAAGAGCCAGCAACACTTACTGAGCTCATGGTTATAGCGCTTTTGCTGGGCAAATACTTCTTTACTACAACCTGTTTTGCTGCTGGAACTCCTGGTGGAACACTCTTTCCAATGGTTGTGATGGGAACACTTGTTGGAACGCTGTTTGCCCTGGTAGCAACCCATGCTTTTAGCATCCCCATGGCATATGCGCCAAACTTTATTGCCATGGGCGTTGCAGGCATTTTTGCCGGAGCCGTAAGAGCGCCCGTCACCGGAGTAGTGCTTATATTTGAGCTCACAGGTTCTCTCGAGGCTCTTATGGCTATGTCTGCAGTTGCAATTGTGTCCTACGTAACCGCAAATATCCTGCGTGTTGACCCATTCTACGAGCATTTACTTTCAGAATTCTTGACTTCTCAGCAAGGGGAGTCTAAACCAACACTTGATTCTGGCGAGAAAATCCTTCATGAGTTCACCATTGGTCAAGGCTGTCCTGTTGAGGGCAAATTGCTGCAAGACATACCATGGCCTGACAAAGTAAGGGTTGTAACTATTGATCGCGCGGGCTTAGAAATTATTCCAACGGGTCAAACAGAACTAATGGCACTCGATAAGATTCTTGTTATTTATGATGAGCTGTATGAGAGCGATGTCATTCTTAAATTGAATGTCATGACCGACTCATCGGTATAGTGCTTATCGCTATCTCACATGTTACCGGAAAGGAGAGGGGCTCAAAATCCTTCTCCTTTTTCTTCAACTTATTAGTTTACATAATATCGATTATCAGACTTTTATATATTAGAACAGAAATTAGAGGACTTATACGTCTCTATATCTAGAATACTTTATCTTGCATCAGCTTTCATACCCTACGTCTAATTACTTCAAAATTTGAGCCTCTGAGAGCCGTTTTAAGCCACGTTCTTACTTTGTCATGAGTAATTACACCTCTAGTAATTTGGGTCTTACAAAGGCGCCTAGATTACATAGCTTTTTTGTTCGGATTTCTGTACTAACTACTTACAGACAAGTCAGCAATGCCAGACATTCGGCATACTCTACAATTTCTTTATACGTAGCAATTTGAATATCTAGTTTCTATTTCTCTAATGAAATCAGCTTGAATTTGAAAACTCTGTACGTCCTTTTATTCATCAAGATTTATTTTTAACCTAGATACCTAAATAGCTTGATTTCGACTTTCTTAGAAGGTTGAATCTAATTAGCATTTCTTGTAACCAGTCCATTTGATTCATTTTTAACTCACTACTCCCCTTTTTTATAAAATAAGCAATCTACCTGCATAAATATAATAAATAAGCAGGTAGATTAGGTAAAAATTGCTCTATTCAGTCAGACAATATACAATAATTGCATGTCATCAAATCATGGTCTTAAGAAAACCTATGGCAAAACAAGCACTTCTCGTCTAATGACAACATGAACAAGAATAGATTTTCGGAGATAGATATGAAAATTGAACATATTGCATTGTATGTAAATGATTTAGAGAATACTCGACGGTTTTTTGAGAAGTACTTTGGTGCAACGTCTAACGATGGCTATCATAATCCTCAAACAAATTTTTACTCGTACTTCCTTTCCTTCGGTAACGGCGCACGACTTGAAATCATGAACAAACCGGAAATGCCAGACTTATCTAAAGAGCTCAATCGCACAAGATATGCTCATATTGCTTTCAGCGTAGGAAGTAAAGAAAAAGTAGATGCTCTCACTGCAGAGTTGAAAGCAGACGGCTATAAAGTCATCAGCGGACCAAGGACAACCGGAGATGGCTATTATGAAAGTTGTATTATTGACCTTGAAGACAACCAAATTGAAATTACGGTTTAACCAAAGCGTCAAAGAATAATACAGACCGCTTATAAATAATGCATTCTTAGCACTCTAAAGGAGCTCCATGAATATTGCTCTTATAAAACCAAGTGAAGATAACAAAGCCAAGCTCATAGAGATGCTTGATGAGTGGAAACATGATATCGAGACAAATCATACAAATCCTTCTCCAAGACGCATTTTTAGGCTTGATCATCATGACTTTACCAACTATCTAAAACAACTAGATGATATGGAACCACTTCCGGCTGGCAGGGTACCTACCACAACCCTCTTTTGCTATGACCATGATAAAAACATCTTTGTTGGAGCAGTAAATATTCGCCATTATCTTAATGAGGGGCTTCTATATAGTGGTGGACACATTGGTGATGGAATTCGACCAAGTGAGAGAAGAAAGGGATATGCAACGGCAATGATTGCTCTTGCGCTTGAAGAATGTAAGAAACTTGGTATTGAACGCGTTCTTATGTGCTGTCGTAAAGATAATATCGGCTCGGCAAAGTCTATTATTAATAACGGTGGAGTACTCGAGAATGAAGTTCTAGACGAGGACGATGTACTCACACAAAGATATTGGATTGATCTTTAGTAGTTTTTCTCGCCAAAGAAATAATAAGGGGATCGTAATTGTTTGCGGTCCCCTTTTAGTATCAAAAGTTAAAGCTTCTTGTCGAGAAACTCTTAGCCCTCGACAGGCTGTCCAAGATAGGATGCTACCGAAGTTGCGGCAATAGCGCCGTCTGCAGCAGCGGTAATAATCTGACGCAGTGGCTTCTTATTGAGGTCTCCTGCGGTAAAGAGGCCAGGTGTTTTAGTGGCCATGCGTTCGTCAGCAAGGACATATCCCTGCTCGTCAAGGTCTACAAGGTCTGTTAAAAGCTCAGTTGAAGGCACACGGCCTACTAAGACAAAGACGCCAAAACTGCCCTCATCGAAGGTCTCTGTAGTCTCTTCTCCCGTCTGGTTATTGCGGAAGGTGATGGAAGTAAGCAACTCATTGCCGTCAACTGCAGTAATGCTGGTTAGATAGCGAATCTCTGTCTTAGGATTCTCCTCAAACTGCTTAATTGCGGTAGCGTTTGCTCTTAGGTGATCTTTACGAACGATAAGAGTTACTTTATCAGCAAAGCGGGCCAGGAACTGAGACTCCTCTACAGCGGTATTACCACCACCGATAACAAATACCTGCTTACCGCGATAGAACATGCCGTCGCAGGTAGCGCAGTAAGAGACGCCCTTGCCAGTAAATTTCTCTTCATTGGTGAATCCAGCGTGACGAGGGTTAGCACCACCAGAAACAATAACAGCCTTTGCGTGATAGGTTCCCTCAGAGGTCTCA
>NZ_CAUSFQ010000094.1:0-4741 GCF_963530955.1 Lancefieldella parvula
TGAGGTTATTGATGGTATTAGATGCCATTCAGGTAATCTACGTGCAGAAACAGCAGAAGGAAGAATTGTTGCCATTTCGGACCGCATTGCGTATGTAACGCACGATATTGATGACGCAAAACGAG
Organism: Lancefieldella parvula; assembly: GCF_963530955.1. Taxonomy (GTDB): domain Bacteria; phylum Actinomycetota; class Coriobacteriia; order Coriobacteriales; family Atopobiaceae; genus Lancefieldella; species Lancefieldella parvula_A. The sequence goes on from NZ_CAUSFQ010000094.1 coordinate 126, forward strand.
CAGGACTTCTTTCGGAGGAGTATCTCCCAACTGAAGCTCGAGAGGTTCTTGGAAATAGCTCACCTGAGCGCATTGAAAACATGATTCATGATATTGTCTCCGAGAGTTCTCGCGTAGGTGACATTAAAATGACCGACTCTATGTGGGGCGCCATGATGACCATGAGAGCATTCCTGTTTGCTAATCTGTACGCATCAGGAGACGCAAAATACGAAGAGCCCAAGGCATATGACCTCATCATTGAGCTGTTTGATTACTTTGTTAACCATTTAGATGAGGTTCCTGCAGAATACAAGTGTCATGACTTCGATCATCCAGAAATCCAAGTAGCAGATTACGTGTCTGGTATGACCGATAGATATGCAACCAGAGTGTTTGAAGATCTTCGCTTGCCACGTTCCTGGGGTAAAAGGAGATATGTAAAGTAAGTTTTATCCAAACTAACCCTTGTACAGTGGAAAGTATTCACGTATACTTTTCGTCTGTGTGTTAACTATGTGTCGTTCGCAGGGGCGTCGGCACCTCTAGAGATGAGGAAACAATGGACTACATTCGCGCTATTGAGCGTCAGCAGATCCGCGAGGACATTCCTGAGGTCCGCGTTGGTGACAACGTAAAGGTTCACTATCGTATTGTCGAGGGTGACCGTACTCGTGAGCAGGTCTTCCAGGGTGACATCATTCGTCTTTCCGGCGAGGGTTCCCGTGAGACTTTTACCGTTCGTAAGATCAGCTTCGGCATTGGTGTTGAGCGTACTTTCCCACTTCACTCACCAAAGATTGCTAAGCTTGAGGTTCTTCGCCACGGTGTTGTTCACCGCGCTAAGCTCTACTTCCTGCGCGATCGTGTTGGTAAGGCAGCTCGTCTTCGCGAGAAGCGCTAATCAACTTCATATGCTCTTTAAAGCCGCCTCCGGGCGGCTTTTTTAGTACCATTGTCATGTGGTTTGGAGAAAACATGGCTGATTCTGCAAAAGACATAATTGCTCGTTTAAGCGATGCCCCAGAGGCTGAGGTATACGAACTTATAGCTCGTTATAGTGAAGACCCTCGTAAACAAGTTATCAAGGCGTTGGAATCAGCTAAAAAGCGTATTGAAAAAGAACATGCCGAGAAGGTCCGTGTAGAAGAAATGTATCGCTTTCAGAAGGAGCTTTCTGGAGGCGGACTGGTTGTTGGTGTTGATGAGGTTGGCAGAGGCTCTGTAGCTGGTCCTTTAACGGTTTGTGCGGTATGTCTGCCTGATGAGCCTATTATTTACGGACTAAACGACTCAAAAAAATTAACTGCAACAAAGCGAGAGATTCTTGCAGAGCAAATTCAAGAAATTGCTACAGCAATTGGTATTGCTCATATTGCGCCTCAAAGGATTGATGAAGTTGGTATGGCACAGTGTCTAAGAGACGCTATGTTACAAGCTGTCAAAAACACAGGTATTGAGCCTGAATGCGTCTTGATTGATGGAAATCCTATGCATATCCACCCCAAAGAAAAGACTCTTGTTAAGGGTGATGCACGCATTGCTTCTATTGCCGCCGCTTCAATTGTGGCAAAGGTAACAAGAGATGCTCTTATGGTGGCCTATGACGAGGAGTACCCCGGCTATCACCTGGCAGAATGTAAAGGATATGCCTCTGCTGAACACATTGAAGCTATTGGTGAGATGGGACTTTCTCCTATACATCGTGTGTCGTTTTGTGGAAACTTTGTTAAGACGCAAAGACTGTTTTAATACATCCAATTTAAGCAATCAGATTAACTTTCAGACGCAAACAGGGACCCGTTCATTCTAAGAGGATTGAACGGGCTTTTTCTATAACCGCAAGCCCGTAATATCAAATTTTTTACTTTCGTCAGAATCATTACGCTGTTTAGACAGACAGCAGTCAAGTTAGTGTCAAAGTGCTCCTGCAAACTGAACTCTCCCACTATGAAAGGAGAGTTATGAGCAAGAAAGACACAAGCAAGTATCCAGGTTCTTTGCCTAATGAGGTAGAGGAGAAACCCTCACCACAGGAGGAGCCAAAAGATCAGGACAAGGTTTCTGAAGAGGATGACGCACAAGAAAGCAGAATTCCGCTAGAAGAGATGTCTTCTCGCCAAATTGGCGAGAAAGGCGAGGAGATTGCAGCAAAATACCTCATCAAAAGAGGCTACAAAATTATCCAAACTAACTGGACGTGTCAGATTGGTGAGGTTGATATTGTTGCTCAAGATGACGATAACGTTGTGCTTGTTGAGGTAAAGACTAGACGTATTTTGAACAAAGACGATAGCATCATGCCTGAGCTGGCTGTAAATAGGGCAAAGCAGGAAAAATACAGAACGCTTGCGCTTATGTATGCAGCGCTTCATCCAGCACTTACCTCTATTAGATTTGATGTTGTTGCTATTAATCTAGTAGCTCCAAGCACAGCAAGCCTAAGGCATTTAATTGGAGCATTTAGCTGGGACGAGCAATGAGTCAAGCAACCATCTGCGTTCATACCGCAACTCTTAGAGGAATTGAGGCAATACCTGTAGATGTAGAAGTGGGTATTTCAGGCGGCATACCTGGAATAACCATCGTAGGAATGCCTGACAGCTCCATTATGGAATCTCGTTCTCGTGTGCGCTGCTCACTAAAAGCTGCTGGTTTTACCATCCCTCGATTGTTGGTAACAATCAATTTGACGCCTGCGGATATAAAGAAGACAGGTACTGGATTTGATTTGCCTATAGCCGTTGCTATTCTTGCAGCTACTGGACAGATTCCTCAAGAGATTGTGCATAACAGGCTGTTTGTTGGAGAACTCTCATTAAACGGCAAGATCTCTTCAGTGAGAGGTATGGCAGCGTATGCAATGCTTGCTAAGAAACTGGGAATGAAACTAATCTCCTCTTCAGATTGCAATTTGTTTGGTTCTGACTGGAGTCACGTCATAGGAATTCAATCATTGCTAAATTTGAGTTTAAGAGATCAATCATTCTGTAAGCCATTGGTTCAGCGTAAGCATTCTGTTGAAACAGCTATGCTCAGCGAGAATTTAGACTTTGAAGAGGTGATTGACCAGGAATTAGTCAAGCGAGCTATCGTAATCGCAGCTACAGGAAACCTGGGGATGCTCATGATTGGCCCGCCAGGTGCAGGTAAAACCATGCTTGCTAAAAGAATTCCAACTATCCTCCCAGAGCTCTCTAAAGAAGAGCGTGATGAGGTATTGCTCATACATTCTGTAGCGGGGTGTGAAACAGATTCTATTCAAGCAGGCGTACGTCCCTTTAGGTCTCCTCATCATTCAGCTTCTGTAGCAGGCATGATTGGAGGTGGCAGACCTGTCATCCCAGGCGAAATTTCTCTTGCCCATAAAGGCGTGCTGTTTTTAGATGAGCTGCCCGAGTTTGCATCTAATACGTTGCAGGTTTTACGTCAGCCAATCGAAGATGGATATGTACGTCTCGCGCGAGTGGATGGCATCTATAAGTTTCCTTCTCAGTTCCAGCTCATCGCTGCAGCTAATCCCTGTCCCTGCGGATACTTTGGAGATAAAACTCACACCTGCAAGTGCTCTCCAGGAAAGATTTCTACGTATCAATCAAAAATTGGAGGACCTTTAATGGATCGACTAGATATTGTGTGTGATGTAGCTCGACCTTCTTCTGATCGAGTAATTCAAGGTGAGCTAGGACTCACTTCAGCAGGTATGCGCTCACTTGTTGTTTCTGGCAGAGACTTTGCTTCTTGGCGAGAAACCCGTGGAGTAGATGGCACTTCTCGCCAAAAGTACGTGGAGAGCTTTGATGAATCGGCATTGCAGCTGCTACATAGATTTGCTCGTGGACTTCATTTAGGAGGTAGAGCAATAACGCGTACCTGCAGGGTTGCAAGGACTATCGCAGATATTGCTCATCATGAAAAAGTGACAAAAGACGACGTATCTGAGGCAGTTGCCTATAGGTCTCGTTCTTTGGAGTAGCAATGGAGAGATGGGAGATTTCATCAGAAGATGAGGACTATCCAAAAGAATTACTACTACTCAATCATCCGCCTGAAATTATCTATGGAATGGGGGATAGGAGCGTTTTGCAGCAACCTTGTATGTCTGTAATTGGGGTTCGTAGGGCCACCCCATACGGCATGGCAATTGCAGAAATGGCTGGCAGATGCGCCGCTGATAATAATATTGTGGTGGTATCTGGCGGAGCTCTTGGCTGCGATTATAGGGCGGGTATGGCTTCTCTTAATGCTGGTGGAAAGACTGTTGTAGTGGCAGGCTGTGGTGCAGATGTGACATATCCAACTACCTCTTCAGAGCTTTTTGAAGCAGCACGAGAAGGAAGGGGAGCAGTCATTTCTCTAGACAGGTGGGGAACGCCTCCTAGACGCTATGCCTTTCCTAGAAGAAATGCGGTTATTGCAGCATTAGGTAAAGTGCTCTTGGTAACGGAAGCAGGGCTTTGTTCAGGCACCATGAGCACTGCTGAGTTTGCCAACTCTCTTGGTAAAACTATTTATGCAATACCCGGGTCTATCTTTTCTCCTGCTTCTGCTGGTACGAATAGACTCATCTCTGAAGGGGCTCAAATTATTCCTGATGAGACATCCAATTCTTAAATCTTGAGCTAGAAGTCACTGGT
>NZ_CAUSFQ010000095.1:0-4714 GCF_963530955.1 Lancefieldella parvula
CTGCTGTACACCCTTGCAGATTGGGGCTCCATTGAGCTTGTCAAAGAGTCAGATGAACTAGCGCACACCACGTTTCAGACGCTAGCGAGAGATGCTGAGCTTCGCTGTGAGTATGATCGTGGTCACAATTTTGAGCTTGAAGGCTCTACAGCAGCAGGGGAGCCTCGTGTTCCACAGATGCCCATTGAGGATTTCTTTGCTCAAGAGAAGGCTCATACGTATGTTGGTGTAAATGTTCCCAAACGTTTGCTCATGATCTTGGGTGGACCTTTGGTCAACATTGCGCTGGCCTTTGTGCTTGTTGTGGGCTCTTTGATGTTTGTTGGCATTCCTGCAGCTCAAAATAAGGCTCAGCTGGGCTCTGTTGAATCTGGCTCTCTTGCTGCTATTTCAGGCCTTACTCCCGGAGACACCATTCTTACCTTTAACAAGGTAGAGGTACATACCTGGGAAGACCTTACTACTGCTATCAAAGATGCAATGTCCAATGGAGGCAAGGATATCCCAGTCACGTATGAGCGCAATGGCATTCAACTTGAAACTACCATTAAACCTGTTTTGCGTCCTGACGATAAAATCATCGGTGTGACACCTATTATGACCATCTATCACTTCTCGTTTATTGACGCATCTGCTGCTGCTGTATCGTATGCTGCGCAGGTTGGTCAGTTTGCGCTCAGACTGCTTATCCCAACGCAGACCATGGAAGTTCTCAATCAGTCGTCTTCCGTTGTTGGAATTTCTGTAATGGCATCACAAGCTGCTGCAGAGGGTTTCTCGACTCTTATTATGCTGGTAGCAGCTATTTCCATGTCACTTGGATTCATGAATCTTTTACCTATTCCACCTCTTGACGGTGGAAAGATTCTGATTGAGGTAATTCAGGTGATTATTAGAAAGCCCCTGTCTATCAAGGTTCAAAACATTTTGTCTTACATTGGACTGGCGTTTTTCCTGTTTGTCTTTGTTGTTGCACTGAGAAACGATATTCTTCATTTACTTTTTAGGTAGCTGATTTTATGTCTGAGATTGCTCGCACAAAAACTCATCCCGTCATGGTTGGATCTGTCCAGGTTGGCGGCGGCGCTCCCGTTTCTGTTCAGTCTATGTGCACCACTAAAACAGATGATCCAGACGCAACGCTCCTTCAGATCAAGGGGCTTGCCGAGGCAGGGTGCGAGATTATTCGTGTGGCAATTCCTGATGCAAAGGCCCTCGATGGCTTTGAAGAGATTTGCAAATACTCGCCACTTCCTGTTGTTGCCGATATTCACTTTGACTATAAGCTGGCGCTTGAAGCTGCAAAGCGAGGTGCGGCAGCGCTCCGTATTAACCCAGGAAACATTGGCTCTATGGAGCGCGTTGATGCTGTTATTGAGGCAGCTAAAGAGGCACATATTCCCATTAGAATTGGCGTTAACGCAGGCTCTCTTGCTAAAGAATTTGATACAAGACAAAATATGACCCTTGTCGAGAAACTCGTGGCATCGTCGAAGTCTTTTGTAGATCATTTCTCTTCTCGCGGTTTTGACGACATTGTCTTGTCTGCAAAAGCTCACGATGTTCCCACGACGCTTGCGGTATATCGAGCGCTTTCCAAAGAGCTTCCACAGATTCCTCTGCATGTAGGCGTTACAGAAGCCGGTGCGTTAAGGCAGGGAACGGTAAAGAATTCTGCTGCGGTGGGCATTTTGCTTGAGAGTGGTATTGGCGATACCATGCGCCTTTCTCTAACGGCCGATCCCGTAGAAGAAGTCCATGTAGCATGGGAGCTTCTTGCGGCTCTTGGTATGCGTCGCATTAAACCAGAGCTGGTGAGTTGCCCCACCTGTGGCAGGTGTGGCGTTGATATGATTCCTATTGCAGAAGAAGTTACCAAGCGCCTGGATGGCGTTCGTGCTCCAATTTCTGTAGCAGTCATGGGATGTGTTGTTAACGGACCTGGTGAGGCTAGGGGTGTTGACCTTGGTGTAGCCTGTGGCAAAGGTCAAGCAGTGTTGTTTGAAAACGGCAATCCTCTTAGAAAAGTGCCTGAAGATAAGATTGTTGATGAGTTATTCGCCGAAATCGAGAATCGTTTTGGCAAAAAATAAGTAAACTATACGTATTACTTCATATTGAAAGGAAACTACCTTGAAGCACTGGATGCGCATGTCTTCTTTGTATGCACCAACACTCAAAGAAGATCCAGCTGAGGCTGTACTTGCAAGTCACCGCCTGCTCCTTCGTGCTGGCATGATCAGAAAGACCGCTGCGGGTCTTTACTCTTATCTGCCACTTGCATGGCGCTCTCTTTTAAAGATTGAGGCCATCATTCGCGATGAGATGGACGGTATTGGTGCTCAGGAGATTCTTGTTCCTATTATGACCCCTGCTGAGCTCTGGGAAGAGTCTGGTCGTTGGGATGTCTATGGTGATGAGCTCATGCGTATGCATGATCGCCACGACCGTCAGTTTGCTCTTGGTCCAACGCACGAGGAAACTTTCACAGATCTTATTAGAAACGAGCTTAAGAGTTATAAGCAGCTTCCTGTAACGCTCTATCAAATTCAGGATAAGTTCCGTGACGAGCGTCGTCCACGCTTTGGTCTTATGCGTGGCCGTGAGTTCATTATGAAAGACGGATATTCCTTCTCGGCAAATCAAGAGTCGCTGCAAGAATGCTATGACCAGGAGAAGGTTGCTTACCAGAACGTTTGTGATCGCACGCGTCTTAAGGCTCTTCAGGTAGTTGCAGACTCTGGTCAGATTGGTGGAGACACCTCTGTTGAGTTTATGGCGCTGGCAGAGGCTGGCGAGGCAAGCCTGGTCTATTGCGATTGTGGCTATGCTGCAGATACTGAGGCAGCAGCTGCAAAGATTAACGTAGAAGAGCGTGAGTCTGGCAAGATGTGTGAGATTTACACTCCTGGCATTGGCTCCATTGATGATGTTGCTGAGTTCCTTCACGTTTCACCAGCAGCAACTCGCAAGGCTCTTGCACTTGTTGACGGAAACGGTAAACCAGTTGTGTGCTTTGTTCCAGGTACTCATGAGCTCAATGAGGTCAAAGCTGAGCACGTTTTTGGTGATTATCACATGATGACCGATGAAGAGCTTGAAGAGTATGGCCTCATCAAGGGCTTCATCGGACCTGTTGGTTTACCTGAGGGTATCCGCGTTGTTGGAGACCTCTCCCTTGAGGATACTCAGTGGTGGCTCTGTGGTGCTAATAAGGCAGACTACCACCTTGATCACGTTGAGCTTGGCCGTGACTTTGAGATTAACGAGTGGAAAGACCTTGTCACTTCTCAGGAGGGCGATATTTGTCCTGAGTGTGGTCTTCCTCTGCATGCTGCTCGCGGTATTGAGGTTGGCCAGGTCTTCCAGCTTGGCACCAAGTACTCTTCAGCCCTTAACGCCACCTTCACCGACGAAAACGGCGAGGATAAGCCTCTGGTTATGGGCTGCTACGGCATTGGTGTTTCCAGGCTGCTTGCTGCTGTTGTTGAGCAATACAATGACGAGAAGGGCATCAAGTGGCCAGTCTCTGTTGCTCCTTATGAGGTTTCTGTTCTTTGCCTTTCTGACAAAGACCCAGAGATTTGGGACGCAGCAGGTTCTGTAGCTGACGCTTGCGTTGCTGCTGGTCTTGAGACTGTTGTTGATGATCGTGCAGAGCGTCCTGGCGTTAAGTTTGCAGATGCAGATCTTATTGGCTTCCCATGGCAGGTTATTGTGGGCAAGAAGGGCGTTGCAAACGGCATCGCAGAAGTCAAAGAGCGTGCTACCGGTGAGCGCTTTGAGGTTGCCCTTGATGAGGTTGCCTCTTGGTTGGCAGAGAAGATTCTTCCAGAGCGCGAGCTTTAAAATATACAACCAATTAGAAAATTGTCGATAAAAACAGAGCTTTGGTTTGCTATAGTATTTCCCGCACCACGTTCGGGGAATTAGCTCAGCTGGGAGAGCGCATGACTGGCAGTCATGAGGTCAGGGGTTCGATCCCCCTATTCTCCACCACGCATTCTGGCGGCGGCATCAGTCGCCGCTTTTTTCTTACGGGCTCATGGCGCAACGGTTAGCGCAGGGGACTCATAATCCCTGGGTTGGGGGTTCAAATCCCTCTGGGCCCACCAAATACACATGTGGCGAGAAATCCTTTGGTTTTCTCGCCATTTCTTTTACCGAAACACTCTACCGTTCAATGATTCGATTACTTAATTTATATAAAAGACGGGTACAATAGCCAAAGTGATATTTGATAGATAGGGGATATATGACTCCTGAGACTCGTAAAATGAAGCTCTTCAGTCTGGCGCTTTTGATTGGCGGACTTTTAGGTCTTGTTAATGTTGCGGTTCTTGTAATTGGTGATGGTCCATCAATTGATTCCGCTCTTCTTTTGCTTGCAAGTATGATCTCGCTTCTAACTGGTGGTTATGCAGCTAGAGAGGCTAATGTACCTAATAGAGCTGCAGCCGCTTATCCCATGATTTTTGGATCATGCGTTGTATTAGCTGCTATTGTTGTGGGACAGTTGGTGCTTAAACCATCTGTTACCTTGCAGTTTATTGAGCTGTTTGCGCTATTGGCAATGGCAAGTGCTGTTGCTCGAGGATCTCATAAAGTTAAAAAGTCTCTTGAGGCCAAGTAAATTTTCTTATTGCTCTAACTCCGCTTGTATACGGTTTTCTTTGTGAAATGACTTGTTGGGGGTTTGTATGGATCGTGGAAC
>NZ_CAUSFQ010000096.1:0-4666 GCF_963530955.1 Lancefieldella parvula
GGGTACAAATTCCCACTAAGCGCTCGGGACCCCTTGTAGGAAAATGTCCTAAGTGTGGCAACAATATTGGGGTACATGGAACATAGAAAACAAAGTGAAGTATCTTTCTAGGGTAAATATACCACCCCCACCTTTAAGGCTCTTAAAATACGTTTTAGAGCCTTAGAAAACGACACAAAAAAGCAAGAGCATTTTTGACCTTGCTTTTTTTATTGTCGTGCAATCCTGATACACTTTATACAGAAGCTCTAAACCCTTGTAGCCCTTGCATTGATACAGATTTTATACTTTTTCTTTAAAAATAAGTGTATTTTTTGAAAGAAAAGTCGCAAATCCTTGATATTACTGGGTTTTTGGGTGCTGAGATGAGCATTCTGACGCGTTTTCAGTCTCTTGCGTGGGCAATCTATCACGACTTTTCTTTAAAATCGCTATTACAGACACCTCTAAAACCCTTGTGGCTCTAGGAGTTTCAGCTTTTTAAGAACAATCAAAAAAGGGTCTGCAATATGCAAACCCCTTTTCGATTGATTATTTTTTTATTGTATCAGGTTTGATACAAGTATGATTGTGCAAAAAGTGAGCGTTTGCCATGTGGTTATGCGGTATTCTAAATAAATATTTGTTCGTCTCGTAAGATATTCCTGCAGAGCGCAGGAAAAGCCTGCAGAGTGAGTTACAAGGAGGGTATGCCCGTGGAGCGCATCACGATTTCTGCATTGTACGCAGATGCAGAGCAACTTGGTGGCCAAAAAGTTACCGTGGCCGGCTGGGTACGTTCAGTAAGGGATATGAAGAATTTTGGCTTCGTCACACTTAATGATGGTAGCTGCTTCAAAGACCTACAGGTTGTTATGAATCGTGAGAACCTTGGCAATTACGAGGAGGTTGCTTCCTGTGGCGTTGGCGCCGCTCTGAATATTCAGGGTGTTCTTGAGCTTACTCCCGATCGCCCACAGCCTATTGAGCTACAGGCTCAGAGCATTGTGATTGAGGGACCATCCAGCCCTGACTATCCAATGCAGAAGAAGCGTCAGTCTCTTGAGTATCTTCGTACGCAGCAACACCTTCGTCCTCGCACCAACATGTTCCGTGCAGTTTTCCGCATCCGTTCTGTGGCTGCCTTTGCCATCCACCAGTTCTTCCAGGATCGTGGCTTTGTCTATGTGAACACTCCAATCATCACCGCATCCGATGCTGAGGGTGCAGGAGAGATGTTCCGCGTTACCACACTTGATCTAAACAACGTTCCACGTACCGAGAAGGGCGATGTTGACTACTCAAAGGATTTCTTTGGTCAGTCTTCTCACCTCACTGTTTCTGGCCAGCTTCAGGCAGAGAACTTTGCTATGGCCTTTGGTGATGTGTACACCTTTGGTCCAACGTTCCGTGCAGAGAACTCCAACACGCGTCGACATGCTGCAGAGTTCTGGATGATTGAGCCAGAAATGGCTTTCTGTGACCTTGCGCAGGACATGGATGTTGCAGAAGAGATGCTTCGCTACGTTATTGCATACGTGCTTGAGCACTGTCCAGATGAGCTTGAGATGCTCAATAAGTTTGTGGATAAGGGCTTGCTTGAGCGCCTTAATCACGTTGCAACCTCCCAGTTCTCTCGTGTTTCTTATACTCAGGCTATTGAGATTTTGCAGGAGGCGGTAAAGGCTGGTCAGAAGTTTGAGTACCCTGTTGAGTGGGGCATTGACCTTCAGACTGAGCACGAGCGCTACCTCACTGAGCAGCATTTTGGAAAGCCAATCTTTGTTACTGATTACCCTGCAGAAATTAAGGCCTTCTACATGCGCCTTAACGATGACGGTAAGACTGTTGCTGCAGCTGACTGCCTTGTTCCAGGCATTGGTGAGATTATTGGTGGCTCACAGCGAGAAGATCGTCTTGAGCTTCTGGAGAAGCGCATTGTTGAACTTGGCATGAACCCCGACGATTATAAGTATTACTTGGATCTTCGTCGTTACGGCTCTTGCACCCATGCTGGCTTTGGTCTTGGCTTTGAGCGCCTTGTTATGTACCTCACTGGTGTGGACAACATTCGTGATGTTATTCCTCATCCTCGTACCGTTGGCAACGCTGACTTTTAAGATTGCCGGTCACAGGCGGTGTGGCGGAGCGCGATTGGTGCGCTAACTTAACCGCTACAGTTGCTAAGTCTTTCAAGTTGGATTTTTGCGTGCAGATTATGCATAGCCGTTATGCAAAAATTGCATAGCAGAGACGCGAGATAAAAAGTTTTTCTCGCCATATACCGATATATTTGCCCGTTGGCAGTAAAAATAGGACGTTCGTGCAAAATTGCGCGAGCGTCCTATTACGCTATAAGAAGCAGTTTTCTGCAGATGACCAGCGGAGGTAAACATGGTAAAGACTTTGGTTCTTGTACGACATGGTGTATCTGAACGTGGCTCTGAAGACATGAGTCGAGAGCTCACACGTGCTGGTCAGAGAGCTTTATCTGCCAATTATCCTCATATTTTTGGTCTGTTGGGACCAGAGGGTGAAGAGGCTGAGATTTGGACAAGTCCTGCTCTTCGCGCACTTGAGACCGCAGAGATTGTGGCAGAGGCGCTGGATGCAGAAGGTCTGGAGATTCATGACTCCCTTTACGATCAAGATCTTCCTGCACTTCAGGCAGAGCTTGAGCACGCTGATGCAGAAACACTGATTCTTGTTGGTCACGCCCCATTTTTGGGTTATGTTGCAGAGACTCTGCTGGGATTTGAACTCCCACTGACAAAGGGCGCTGTGTGCGCTATTGACGTACGTGGTTCACTTGGTCATCAACACGAGTGCGTCTGGAAGCAGCTTGGAGACGTTCGCGAGCCTCATGGTAAGCTTCTTTGGCTGGTCAGTGGTCCTTCCACCCAGCCCTGGGAGACGCTTGACGCTTTGGATGAGGCATGCGCTCATGCAGCAACCAACTTGGAGGACGCATATGCAGAGTTCCGCGCTCATCCAGAAGACCCTGCGGTAATTTCAGCATTTAGGTTTGCGCTCAGGGGAACTCAGCTGCTTACTAAGTTCTTCTCGCCACTTCTTAACGAGGAGGCAGTAGAGATTGCTGAGCCTGTTTATAGGCTGATGCTTGGTGCAACTACGCGTCTTCGTGAGATTGACGGCTTCTCTGATACCGTTGCAGATTTGATGGAGTCCGGAGAGCTTTCTCAAGGCTCCAAGCTGGTCAGCGCCGTAGAAGCAACTCGCGAGAATGAGCGTGATCGCGTCTGTGAGGCTCTGCGCAAGAAGGCAGTTCGTCGTAGTCTGCGTTGTGCCTTGGATGAGCTCTTTGAGCCCGCTTGGTCAGACGCAGTGCTACGAGATGGCATCTCGTTTGAAGACGTCAGCAGCCGCTTTGATTACATGCTTGAGACTATTGATGCGCGCCTTTTTGGCCTGGATATGACCAGCTTCTCTGAGGTACACCATGCAAGGCGAGAAGTTCGTGAAGTTGAGCACATTCTTTTCCACCTCAGTGACATGTTGGGCGAGAAACGCGCAAATTACACCCAGATTATGCAGGACATTGACTCTGAGCTTAGTATTGTTTGCACAGCTCAGCGCAACATTTCCCTGGTCAAAGAGTGGAAAGACTCCATGGACTTCAGAGATGTTACCTCAGACCTCGCAATTGTTTCAGAACATGAAAAAGTTTTGATTGAGCGTGTTATTGAGGGTAGAGAGACTAGTATCCTTAGATAATCACATAGTCCACGTTTGGAGCGCATAGACGTTTGCGCGGCGTGGATGATGATTATGAGGGAGGATGCTATGTCTGAGAGCATCGAGACTCGCTGCGTGCAGGGCGGTTATCAGCCTGGTTGCGGTGAGCCTAGGCAAGTGCCTATCATTCAATCAACCACGTTCAAATATGACAGGTCGATGCAGCTTGGAGAGTTGTTCGACCTCAAAGCTGCGGGCTATTTCTATTCTCGCGTTCAGAACCCAACGCTGGATAATGTAGCTTCAAAGATTTGTGCTCTTGAGGGCGGTACTGCTGCAATGCTGACTTCTTCTGGTCAGGCCGCAAACTTCTTTGCCGTCTTCAACATTGCTGAGGCCGGAGATCACTTTATTGCGCTTTCCACCATTTATGGCGGAACCTTTAACCTGTTTGCTATCACCCTTAAAAAGATGGGTGTGGAGTGCACGTTTATCTCGCCAGATGCAACTGACGAGGAGATTAATGCAGCATTTAGGCCAAATACCAAGTGCGTCTTTGGTGAGACTGTTGCAAACCCAGCGCTGGTTGTCCTTGATATTGAGCGCTGGGCAAAGGCTGCTCATGATCATGGCGTGCCACTGATTGTTGATAATACGTTTGCTACACCTGTGAACTGCCGTCCTCTTGAGTGGGGAGCAGATATTGTGACCCATTCCACTACCAAGTATATGGACGGTCACGGCTCTGCTGTTGGCGGCGCAATTGTTGATGGTGGTAACTTTGACTGGGCTGCTCACGCAGATAAGTTCCCAGGTCTGACCCAGCCAGATCCTTCGTATCACAACCTTGTGTATGCAGATACCTTTGGTAAGGGCGGCGCTTTTATTACTAAGGCAACCGTTCAGCTTATGCGTGACTTTGGTTCTATTCAGTCGCCACAGAGCGCTTTCTATCTCAACCATGGCCTTGAGTCCCTGCATGTTCGTATGT
>NZ_CAUSFQ010000097.1:0-4556 GCF_963530955.1 Lancefieldella parvula
TGCTCTCAATGGCTGTTTGAGCCTTATCTGAAATATTGATGTAATCAGTACTCGGGACCAAGATTTTTGAAGCGAGCATACCGTGCCAGGTACGCCCGCTCCATGTAGTCGTAGACACACCGCCGTCAAGCGAGTCTGAAGCTGTGTCGATGATGCCGCCATATTCTGTTCCATCGATAGATACTAGATATCCATCTTTGATTGGAATCGACGGAGCAAATACTTCAAAAGTATTTCCCGTATCTCCAAAAGAAAGGTCGAGCACATAGTCCTCTGTACCAGCAATATCTTCACCGTCAGCCTTTGACACCGTTAAGATGTCCATGGAAGACCTCCTCTTGTTTCCCACCATTCAATATCAAAGCCAAATGTGCCGTCCCATGAGACGCTCTGAAAGCCTTGTTTCAGTGGTTCAAAGCAATAGTTGCCACTGCCCTTTCCGCTGCCACGGCTACCAACATCGAAGCGGTCTGACACGTCCCCAAGTTCAGTGACAAGTGTGATTGTCTTGCGAGTACGAGTGCCATCTACAACAAGACGACCTCCACTTGGGACCGTCACTAAAAATGAGTAAGTGTTATCACCAATCACAATTCGTGGCTGGAGAGCTGTCCCGTAAATGGTGAACTTTACTGGACATTCTGAAGATGAGCGAACTTCAAGCTGGTTTGGCGGTCTCGTAATACCAAGGTTGTATGGAGCATTGGTCGGTAAATTAAGCCAATCACTCTGTACATCATCGTGAGTCACGCTAAAGCTTTTAATGTGGCTTTTGTGCCATGACCCTTCTAACAAAATAACTGTAAGAGCAACTGTTGCCTGATCATGAAAGACCGATTGGACCTCACTTTTAGACACATATACATCTTGTGACCACTCATTGTTATAGACCAGCGCTCCTGGCTTTTGATTATTGAAATCAAATTCAAATTCCTTGGCCATTGATTCTGCCAGTTCAGAACCCTCAATGAAGAGATCTAACGTGACTTCTTGAGCATTAGAGGAAATGCCAGAAATAGAACGCGCTCCTAGCGTGTATCCAGGCTTGTAACCTCTAAGAGATGTGCCAGTACCAATTGAGGCTTCTGGCACATCAAGCTCAAAGCTATTACCGCGGGAAGAAACGTATTTGAGCTTACGCATTCGTCTTCACCGCCTTCTGAACCGCTCGAGCAAAATCACGGTCTCCAATATTGTTAGAGTTCTCATCAATAACCTGTCCGAGCTCACCGTTACGCATGAAGTCATAGATATCTGCAAGCGTGGTTGCATTTGCGCGTTGCTGTCTTGAATCAAGCTCAAAAGCGGCACGATAAATACCGTTTGCATTAGCGTCAGCAACCGCTGAGAAGCTCAGAGGACGAGCATTACTAAAGACGTCATGTACGCTTGACAGAGCACTCATTGCCTCTGTTTCAGCAAGTGCGGAACTTCCCTTAATCCCCTTTGCGAAGTCTCTCATGAGAGCACGGCCAGAATACGTCGTGTAGCCATGGCCTGAGAATGGTCCTTTCTTTGCAGGTGAGAATGGGAATAGCTTACGCACCGCACCGAGCGCGTCTGATGCTGCGCTTGTTACTGCATTTACAGCATTTCTGATGCCTTTGGCGAAGCCATCTAAGAGCGCTTTACCAGAATTAACAAGCCAATCGCCCGCATTAGAAAAGAAACTTTTAATCTTATCTGGAACGCTCTTCACAAAATCGACTGCTGCATTTAGGCCATCTGTAACCCCACGGAGAAATCCGTCGGCGGCCTCTGATGCTTTTGCCGCCATGTCGACTGCCCAAAGAGCAATGTTTACCAAAAGCGTTGCAAGGGCAGTTTGAACTTGTTCTGGAATCGTCGATACAAATAAGACGAACTGAGCAAATGCGCTTGGTAGGTCGACAGTAAAGAAGTTGACAACGTTCTGAACAAATTCAGAGCCAATCTGAACCGCCAGCTGAGCAAGTTGAGCGCCTAGTCCAAACAGAAATACAACTGCAAAAGTAAGCGCGTAAAGAACCATTGATGGTAGCTCTTGGATGAATTGTCCTACCGCTGCGGGAATCCCTTGAACAAATTGGACGAATTGAGTGAAAGCTGTTGGCAATGTTGTTGTAAAGAAACCAACTATGGAATCTACTGCACCACTAATAGCCGAGCAAATAGAGTCCCAAATACCAATTACAGCATTTCTAAAATCTTCATTAGTATTCCAGAGCCATGTAAAAACAGCCCCGAGAGCAACTACCGCAACTGCAATCCAGCCAATAACAGGGATAGATCCCACAAGTGCTAGAAGGCTCGTTCCAACGCCACTAATGGCCGTTGAAATCGTTCCGAAGACACTCGCAAGTGTCCCACCCTCACCAACAAGTTCACCAAAAACAGAAAGCGTTGATAGGACGCCTTCTCCACCCTTGATAGCATCAAAGGCCAAAGAAGCGGCGCTTTTTAGAAGTCCAAAGTCATCTGCTATTGAACGTACGGCTTTGATTGTTTCGTAAGCAATTAGGGCGGTTGCTACGGCAACAATGACGGGTGCAACAACTGTGAGGTTGTCTCTCAAACCTTGGACTGCGTCACGTGCGAGCTCTACAGCAGACTTAACACCATCGACGGCAGATTTAAGCAAATCCGCTGCGCTGCGGGATGTATTCTCTGAGCCATCTAAACCAGTAAACGTTGTTATGAGGTCGCCAATAAGCCCGATGGTACTATCAAATACGTCTTTTAGTGCATTTAAAGCGTCGCCAAATGATGTGATTGCTCCATTATTTTGAAGCTGATCCATGAACGAACCAACAGTGGAAATAACGGGGTCAAGATACGTGATAATTGTATCGGCTATACCAGAAAAACTGCTAGAAAAATCGTTGATTGCACCTGCAATATTGGCTTGTCCAATATGATCAATAATCTTAGCAACAGCCTTATTAATACGGTTTTGAACGTTGGTCCAAGCGGTACCAATTGACTCCGTTGAGATACGTGCCTGCTCCGCAAATGACGCATAGCCAGGAAGACCCTCATTATTGAGACTTACAATTGCATTGTTGAATTGGTCAAATGTAATTGCACCGCTTTGCATTGCCTTATAAAGATCTGCTTGGTTTGCATTAGCACCGAGTAGAGCTTTAGCAATCTGATTCAGCTGGCCTGGCATGGCTTGCGCAAGAATCTTCCACGACTGCATGTCAACTCTGCCAGTTGAAAGCATCTGAGAATACTGCTCAAAAGCAGAATTCATTATCTCTTGGCTCTTGCCTCCAGCCAAAAGTGCGTTATTAAATGCCAGAGCCACATCTGTCGCTGTGGCAAGTGAACCAGACACAGGCGCAATCTTCTGCACTGAGCCAACAATGGCGTCAAGCGATGTTGGAAGACCGTCAATACCAGTTGAAAGCCGTTCAATAGTCGCACGAGCTTCGTCTGCAGAATAGCCAACAGACTGCATAATCTTAGGGAAGTTTGCAATCGTGTCGACGCGGTTGACTGCAGAGGCAATTGAGCCAGAAATCGCATCTAACGCACGGGATGTAACGCTCGACACAATTCCCATAATTGCACCGGTTGCGCCACCAAAGCCGCTTGCGTAGTTTTGAGCGGCCTGTCGTCCAGCGTTTGTGTGGACAGACACCGCTGATTTATATCCGCTTCCCAGTGCTCGCTTTACATTAGCACCAAGATTGTCGAATTTAGGAGTAAGAAGGACGGAACCTCTTACTACTGTTCCAGCCACTATTCACCTCCTAGCGTTCTCTAAAAAGAAGCTCCTCAACGCGGTCCTGTGAGACGTTAAGAAGCTTCTTCTTACTTTGTTCTTGTTTCAGTTCTGGACGCTTAACGGCGTCAGGCTTTCTGCCTTTACCTCCCGCTTGCTCGTATCGAAGATACGAAAGGTTATCAACCGCTAGTGCAAGCAAATAGTCGCTATTGGACCAATCATTTCTGGGGTCAACATTGCAAACAGTTCTTGAGCCATGAGGGAGGTTTATCATCAAATAAAACAGACGCTCAAACTCGCAAGAGTCGATGAGCGTCTGTAGATTTACTTGGTAATACTGCTGAAAGTCTGCTTCCAGCTTGCCCCTTTTTGTGTCATCACACAGAATCGGAGCAAGCGGAATTAGTTTTTTGCGTCAAGTTTTTCCAGAAGGGCGGACTCAATGCGCATGATCTCTTCAGCGTCGTCATATCCGAGCTTGGCGGTTACGATTTCCACAACATGATTGTCACAATCGCCACCAAAAAGATAGTCGTAGAGAGCAAGTACAGGAGAAAGTGCTTCTGGGCTATTTTGCTCTGCATCACTAACACGAGCCATGCGACGCATAAACTCACGAGACTTAGTACGACGCATATCAACGACATACTCTTCACCTTCGAATTCAATTACGCGCTCATATGGAGCGTGCTTAGGCTTATCCTGTACAAAGTCAAGATAATCGTGCTCCAACTTTGCACGTGAATTTTCTTTCTCCGCTGCGAGCTCTCGAAGCTGCTCCGCTGACATGTTGGAAATATCCATATTGAGTCCTCTCAAAACTTAATTAATGTACAACGCCAGG
>NZ_CAUSFQ010000098.1:0-4536 GCF_963530955.1 Lancefieldella parvula
GTTACGTCATAACCTTTTGCAGCAAAAACGGGTCCCTGCTGTCCGCCGCCACAAGCCAAACCTAATATCTTTTTTCCGTTGGCTTTTTCAAACCATTCTGTTGGAACTTTTTTGCCAACAGTTAATGCAACGGCAATTGGATTATTTCTAGCCTCTTCTAATTCTTCATGCGTCAATGGCTGGGTATAGTCATTGTTAACCTTATTCCATCTATCTTTATTTAATTTTATATAGTCATTCATCTTGTAATCTCCTCAAAATACCATCGTATTTCGATGTAAATTTTATATCTGAATCGTAAAAAAGTGGCTGCATTTGACGTATTGTCTGCAGCCACTTTTGCATTACTCGTACATGTCAGTTTGCTTACGCTTTAATTGCGACAAACTGCTTGTTCTTCTTGCTCCTACTTAATCAGTCCACTGTTCCTTAGAAGCAACTCAATATCGGTGCCCTTAACAGCTTTAAGAGCAACCTTCAAAAGCATCTTCTCTTTGAATGAAAGAGGAGCCTTATCAAGCGTTTTCTTGTCTAGGGCATAATAGGTTGCCTTAAGAAGCTCTCTAATGTCGTATTGAGAGCCCCAAACTTCTGGCACACCCCTATCAACGTTCATCAGCGTGTAGACAGACTCCATACCGGTACGGATTGAATATTCCGTAGTAAAAATGGTATCTCGAGGAGTCTCGGCAAACTGTCCAATAAAGGCAAAGTTAACAGATCCCTCAGGAACAACCAGCGGCCTATCCTCCGCTTTTCTCGGCTGGAAGAATGCGTTGATGTAAGGCATGAAGCACGTTGTAGTGTTGCAGCGGTTCTTTGCCCAGTCTTCAATCTTTTTGGTTGGAACGCCAATGTGGTAGAGCCATTCCTGGCAAACTTCCTCACCAGTGCAGTTGCGCATGGCTTTCTTAACAAAATTACCAGGTTTATTGGTGCTCAGAGCATAGACCCAGATAAGTACAGTATCTTTATCCTGCGCTCTAAACTGTGGCTGACGGTTAATAGTCCACGAGAGATACCAGTTATCGGTACTATCTTTGACGGTTACAATGCCGCCAGTTGTGACCTTGCCTTCTCTTGGATCTCTCTTGCAGACACCAATGATTTTCTTGATGATTTCTTCATCTTTTGTTTGGATAGTAGCGCTCATCCAGTTGGTTGCCTCAAAGTCACTGCAGAAATTCTCAGGATTTCCGTACTCACCATGTTTAGCCTGAGCTGCAATGTTTTTCCACAAATCCCAGGATTCTCCCACGCCATTTCTAACGTTACTAATATCGGGAGCTGTGTTCTGATCACCATAGCAAGAGGTATCGGTGCAACAACCATTGGTGATAAACACCAAATCGTCTTCAGTAAGATCAATGGTTTGTTGTGAGTCGTTCTTCTCGTAAACAATCTGAGTAGCTACCTTTTTACCGTTGGTATCGTTGATAATGACGTTCTTGACGTCCATACCATAATCAACGCTTACACCATGGCTCTCAAGATACCTAACCAGTGGCAAAATCATGCTCTCGTACTGATTGTACTTAGTAAAACGTAATGCAGTAAAGTCAGGAAGACCATCAATATGATGACAAAACCTGCATAAATAGCGTTTCATCTCAAGAGCTGAAGACCATCTTTGGAATGCAAACATAGTCTGCCAATAGAGCCAGAAGTTAGTTTTCCAGAAAGAATCAGGAAGCACATCGCTAATCTTTTTGTCCTCAAGGTCCTTCTCGGGAGTCATAAAGAGCTTAGCGAGCGCAAGTGATGACTCTCTATCAAGCTTGAACTTTTTGTCTGTGTGAGCATCTTTACCGCACTTCTCAGAAGCTCTGCACAGTGAATAATTGGGGTCGTGCTTGTTGAGCCAATAGTACTCATCAAGTACCGATATACCAGGCGTTTCAATTGATGGAACGTCTCTGAACATATCCCACATGCATTCAAAGTGGTTGTCCATCTCACGGCCACCACGCATATAGAAACCCTTTGTTATATCTTTGCGTCCATCACAGCTTCCGCCTGCAAGTTCAAGTTTTTCTAGTAGGTGAATTCTTGAACCTTTAACCTGGCCATCGCGTACAAGATAAAACGCAGCAGCTAGACCCGCAAGACCTGTTCCGATGATATAAGCTGATTTCCTGTCGGCATCTTTGGGCTTTTCTGGTTTAGCGAACGATTCATACGTTCCAGCAGAGTAGTACATAACTTCCTCCTTAGTTTTCCGCTTAAATACCTGCGGAAATTAGTAAGTCGCCCTTACCTTGCATTCACTATAAACTTATAAACTGCTAAAGAAAATGCACAAAAAGAGCGGACTGTCCGATAAAGTGACAGTCCACTCATATTGCTCAATTTCACGACAAAGAGGCTATTTTGTCGTATTGCTATTTGTTTCTTTTAGCATTGGTCAGTGCATGATTAAACGACCCATGAATAAGAGAATTAAGCCTATCTACAATAATTTTAGGATCTTCTGTCATTCCCCCATCAATCCACTCAAGCACTAATCCAACAAAACCATACTTGTAAAAATTTGCGATAAAAGCCTTATCTTCTTCCCTAACAACCATTCCCTCAGCTTTTTCTTCAAGCACGTCATAGAGAAGCTGATAGGTAACCTTATATAGATACTTGTATAAGTAATCTTGAGGAACGTTGTGATAAATATTAAGAATAAAGGGCTTATCTTTTTTGATCATGTTAAAGATGGCGAGAAACCCCTCTTGCCAAGTATCATATGTCTTATTTTCTTTGAGCGCACGCTCAGCATCTTCTTCACAAATCCATTCGGTGAGCTCCAGAATATCGTGGAAATGATAGTAGAACGTTTGACGGTTCATCTCGCACTTTTCGGCAATATCATTAACGGTAATCTTGTTGAGCGGCTTTTCTAGCAGCAGTTCTTTAAAGGCAAATGCGATGGCCATCTTTGTTGTAGCCTTGCTCATGTTTTTACTCCTGAAGATCTTTATATGAGTTACCAAAGTATACCGCGATACTCTTGGAACAAGATTTATAACCTCATGCCTATGAAATTGTTCCAAAAATAGCAATTAATTTGGCTTTTTTCGCAGGTAATGATGTGGTTAACTTGTATTAGTTAGATAAAGCTAACTTAATTTCTTTCATAGTATGAAAGGGGTCTTAGTATGGAAGCTGGTCACGAGTTTTTACTACGTATGGGAAAGACAAGACTGCGCCCTGGCGGTATTGAGGCAACCAATTGGCTGCTTAACTCAGTAGAGATTACGCCAGAAACTCAAATTCTTGAGGTGGCTTGTAATATTGGCACCACTACGGTTGAACTGGTAAAGCGATTCCACTGCCACGTAACCGCAATCGATCTCAATGCAGACATACTTCCTAAGACAAAGGAAAATATCGCGAGAAACAACATCGAGCAGTATGTAACGGTGGAACAAGGAGACGCTACAAACCTCTCCTACCCTGATAACAGCTTTGATGTTGTTATTAACGAGGCTATGCTCACCATGCTCTCTGACCAGCAGAAGACGGCTGCGGTTAAAGAGTATGCACGAGTACTCAAGCCAGGCGGTGTGCTCCTTACCCATGACGTCCTCCTGCTCAAAGAAGACGATGAGTTGGTCCACGAGCTCTCAAGAACTATCAACGTCAACGTAAAGCCTTTAACCCTCGCAGGTTGGAAGAATCTCTTTGAGTCAGCAGGTTTCTGCCCTGAAACAAAGAACGGCAAGATGACGCTTATGAATCCGGCAGGACTTATTGCCGATGAGGGTGCTGACGGAGCTCTGAGGGTTATTAGAAACGGTCTCAAACCTGAGAACACCAAGATGTTTACGAGCATGTTCACGTTCTTCAACGATCACGCAGATGACCTTAACTACATTGCCGTAGTGAGCAGAAAGCCAAGATAGGCTCCGCATCAAGCCAATGCAGGATCAAGGTAGAGCAAACACAAAATAGTCATTCATCGAGCTAGACTCGGGCTCGATAGCAAAGAAGGAAGCCGGCAGAAATACCAGCTTCCTTCTCTTTTATTGCGTGTTATGTGCGGAGCTTACTTGGCCTTTGCGCAGGCCGCCATAGCAACAGAGCCAATGTAGTTGACTGGGTTGGTAAAGTTTGGCTGGAACAGAAGGTCAACAGCTGCAAGGTTGTCAATGGTCATACCAGCAGCAATAGCAACAGAAACAACGTTTGCTGCCTGAGCAACATCGTCATGTGTCGAGAAGAACTGTGCGCCCTTGATAAGGCGAGTCTCTGGATCCCAGACAAGCGTGGCGGTGACTGGCTCGGTGGTCAGCATGAACTCAGGACGGTAGTTCTCGGTGATGGAGACGGAATCGTACTCATAGCCACGAACCTTGCCACCCTCAACGGTGAGGCCTGCTGCAGCCATGGAGTAGTTGTAGAGCTGAACTGCACTGGAAGCCTGAGTACCTGCATAAGCAGCAGTTGGCTCAAGCATGTTAGGACCAACGTGCAGACCCTGGCGGACAGCATTGGTTGCCAGAGGAATGTAGTCCTCTTTACCAGTGACGTTGAAAATGATGGAAG
>NZ_CAUSFQ010000099.1:0-4460 GCF_963530955.1 Lancefieldella parvula
ATCCATAGGCTTAATCCCAACGTCAAGTGCCTAGCTGCACTCCTTTTGATGCTCTCAACGTTTTTTATCCGCAACGCACCACAACTTGCACTGCTGGTAGTAGGCGTGCTCTGCCTGCTGGCACTCGCAAAAATCCCCGTCAAACAGGTGCTTGTGTCAATCATCCCACTTGCCTGGCTGCTTATCTTCCTCTCGCTCTTCAACCTGTTACTCACGCGAGAAGGAACGGTGCTTGTTTCCTGGTCAATCTTTACCATCACTGACGTGGGAGCATGGAGCGCTTTTCTCTACCCTGTGCGCATTTTAGCTGCAATTTTGATGGGCGCACTGCTTCTGCTTACCACCACTCAGACTGATCTGGGCAATGCCTTTGAAGCAGCTTGCGCACCGCTCTCAAAAATTGGCCTTCCTGGTAAAGAAATTGCCATGATTTTCTCGCTTATGCTGCGCTTTATTCCAACACTTGCGGTCGATGCGGTGTCTATTTCCGAGGCTCAAACCGCTCGCGCAGGTTACGTTGCTTCAGGCTCGCTTCCCAAAAGATTTCGCGCAACCTTCTCCATTGTGGTGGCGCTTTTAGCAAGTTCACTCAGACACGCCAACAACCTTTCCAAGGCACTTGACGCCCGCCACTATGTAGCAGGGGCTTCTCGCACACGTTGGCATCAACCAACCTTTGGCGCTCGCGAGGTAATTGCCTTGGGCGTTACGGTCTGTTTTATCGCCCTTGTCTTTGCGCTGGCGTAAAAACTTTTAACTAAAAAATTTGTATTTTTAACGCTCTGTTACAACCCATTTTTCTTTTCTCGACAAGCGCCAATTTGTCCACCTAAGTAACGTACAATAAAGCTAGTAAAAGCGTTCAAGGCTTGCATTGAAAGGTGGCCCCATGGTCCTGCGCGTCTACGTCCAAAGAAAATCTGGTTTCGAGGGCGAGGCAAAAGCCCTGCTCAAAGAAGTGAAAGACCTTCTTGGTATTACCGAGTTACAACGCATTGACCTGCTCAACCGCTACGATGTTGAGGGAATTTCAGAGGAACTCTTTGAATCCTGCATCCCCACCGTTTTCTCCGAGCCACAGTCCGATCTTGCCAGCCGTACCATGCCAGAGTTTTCTTCTGAAGGTGCGGCTGTTCATACGTTTGCTGTTGAGTTTTTGCCTGGCCAGTTTGACCAGCGCGCAGACTCCGCAGCTGAGTGTGTGCAGCTCATCAGCCAGGGAGAGCGTCCACTTGTGCGCTCTGCTCGCCTCTATGTGCTGACCGGAAACCTCACAGAGGCAGACGTTACCGCCATCAAGAACTACCTCATCAACCCCGTTGAGGCTCGCGAGGCTTCCCTTGAGCTGCCCGAGACCCTCAAGATTTCCATTCCAGAGCCTGCAGACGTGGAGGTTCTTGAGGGCTTTAACGCCCTTGACCAGGACGGCCTCAAGGAGTTTATTGCTTCTCACGGTCTTGCTATGGACCTGGCTGACCTCACCTTCTGCCAGCAGTACTTCACCGATGAGCAGCGCGATCCTACCATCACCGAGATTCGCGTCATTGATACCTACTGGTCTGATCACTGCCGCCACACCACCTTTAACACCGGAATTACCGGTGTACAGATTGACGATGACCTGGTAAAGGCCGCGTTTGAGAAGTATCTCTCCATGCGCAAAGAGCTTGGGCGAGAAGATCGTGCCGTCTCTCTCTGGGATATGGCAACTATTGGTGCAAAGTACCTTCGCGAGAAGGGCGTCCTCACCAATCTTGATGAGTCAGAAGAAATCAACGCCTGTACCGTAAAGGTAAAGGTAGACGTTGACGGCAAAGACGAAGACTGGCTCTTCCTCTTTAAGAACGAGACTCACAACCATCCAACCGAGATTGAGCCTTTTGGTGGCGCAGCTACCTGTATTGGTGGCGCAATCCGCGACCCCCTTTCTGGCCGCAGCTACGTCTACCAGGCAATGCGCGTCACAGGCGCCGCAGATCCAACCGTTCCTGTTTCCCAGACGCTTCCTGGAAAGCTTCCTCAGCGCACCATTGTTCGCACGGCAGCTGCAGGTTATTCCAGCTACGGCAACCAGATTGGTCTTGCTACCGGCCAGGTTTCTGAACTCTATCATCCAGGCTACGTTGCAAAGCGCATGGAGATTGGTGCTGTTGTAGGCGCAACTCCTCAAAGTCACGTTCGCCGCGAGCGTCCAGAAGATGGCGACATCATCGTTCTTCTCGGCGGCCGCACTGGTCGTGACGGCATTGGCGGCGCAACCGGCTCTTCAAAGGCACACGATGCCGGCTCCATTGAGCGCGACGGTGCCGAGGTCCAGAAGGGCAACGCTCCTGTTGAGCGCAAGCTTCAGCGCCTCTTCCGCCGTGAAGACGCTTGCAAGCTCATCAAGCGCTGCAACGACTTTGGTGCAGGCGGCGTTTCTGTTGCTATTGGCGAGCTCGCCGACGGCCTTGACGTCAACCTGGATGCTGTTCCTAAGAAGTATGACGGCCTTGATGGCACTGAGCTGGCAATCTCCGAGTCTCAGGAGCGCATGGCCGTTGCGCTTGAGGCAAAAGACGTCGATCAGTTCTGCGCATATGCCCGCGAAGAAAACCTCGAGGCAACCATTGTGGCAACAGTCACCGAGGACCCGCGCCTGGTCATGCGCTGGCGCGGTCAGAAGATTGTCAACATTAGCCGTGCATTTCTCGCCTCAAACGGCGCACCTAAATCTATCACCGTGCGCCTGGCCAAACCTCTTGCCTACCAGCGCACCTGGGCAGGCACAACTCTTGGCGAGAAACTCCACTCGCTGGTACGCGATCTAAACGTTGCATCCAACAAGGGTCTCTCCGAGCGCTTTGACTCTACCATTGGCGCAGGTACCGTCCTCATGCCATTCGGTGGCGCTCGCCAGCTGACCCCTGCCCTTTCTATGGTGGCTAAGCTTCCTGTTATGGGCCAGACCAATACGGTCTCGGGCATGGCTTGGGGCTTTAACCCCTACCTCATGGAAGCCGACCAGTTCCGCGGCGCCTACCTCTCTGTTGTTGAGTCCGTTTCCAAGCTGGTTGCTACCGGCTTTAAGTACCAGGACCTCTACCTTACCTTCCAAGAATACTTTGAGAAGCTCGGCCAGAATCCTAACCGTTGGGGCAAGCCAGCCGCGGCCCTTCTTGGCGCGCTGATGGCACAGGTCAACCTTGGTCTTGCAGCTGTCGGAGGCAAGGACTCCATGTCCGGTACCTTTGAGGACCTGGACGTTCCACCAACGCTGGTTTCGTTTGCTACCGGTCTTACCAAGGTGGACAAGATTGTCTCCAACGAGTTCAAGGGTGCAGGTCACAGGCTTATCTCTATTGTCCCATCCTACGACGAGAGCGGCCTTCTCCCCGATAACGAGTCCCTGCTCACCGCATACAGGCTGGTCAACACCCTGGTCCAGTCCAAGAGTGCGCTTGCCATTACCACGCCAGGTTACGGCGGCGTGGCCGAAGCTCTCTTCAAGAGCTGCCTGGGCAACAAGCTGGGCGTTGAGCTGGTCCCAGAGATTTCTGCCGACGCGCTCTTCTCGCCAACCTACGGTGCCTTCATCGTTGAGCTGGCAGACGGCGTATCCGTTGACGACGTCGACGGCGTATGCGTGGCTCCTCTGGGCGTCACCACGTCCGAGTACGCTTTCAGCGCGTGTGGCGAGAAGATCGACCTCTCCGAGCTCCAGGAAGCATGGGAGCGCCCACTTGAGGAGGTCTTCCCCTACCGCGGAGGCTCCGACGAGGCTGTGGAGAAAATCAGCTTCGACGGCACATCCACACGACACTCCTATGCTGGTCCTGCCCTTATCGCACCCGCTCGCCCACGCGTCATCATCCCCGTATTCCCAGGTAACAACTGCGAGTACGACGTTGCGCGTGCCTTTGAGCGTGCGGGCGCTGACCCAACCACGCTGGTCATTAACAACCTAACCCCTCAGGACATTGTTAAATCCGCAAATGCGCTGGCAGAGTCCATCAAGAAGAGTCAAATTGTCATGATTCCAGGCGGTTTCTCCGGCGGAGACGAGCCAGACGGATCTGCTAAGTTCATCTGCGCGCTCTTCCGCGCACCTCAGGTAACCGAGGCTGTCCGCGAGCTTCTGCAGCAGCGCGATGGCCTTATGCTGGGCATCTGCAACGGCTTCCAGGCACTCATCAAGCTGGGCCTTGTTCCTTACGGCGATATTCGCCCTATGGACGACACCTGCCCAACACTGACGTTCAACACCATCGGCCGCCACCAGAGCCAGCTTGTTCGTACCAGCGTTGCATCCACGATGTCACCATGGCTCTCCAAGTGCACGCTTGGCGACATCCACACCATCGCAATCAGCCACGGAGAAGGTCGTTTTGTTGCCTCCGACGAGCTGCTTGAGACGCTCAAGGCCAACGGCCAGATTGCAACGCAGTACGTTGACGCAACGGGTACCCCAAGCATGGTCT
>NZ_CAUSFQ010000100.1:0-4430 GCF_963530955.1 Lancefieldella parvula
GAAAACGCAACCACCAATCTCTATTTGATGCCAGGCTCTACGTTCCACGTGGTAGACACCATGGTGACCAACTTCCACGTTCCGCGTTCAACTTTGATGATGCTGGTTTCTGCGTTTGCAACGCGCGAGCAGATTATGGACGCCTATCAAAGTGCTCTTGACGAGAAGTACCGCTTCTTGTCATTTGGTGATGCCATGATCATCATTTAGTGTGCTTGGTTACGTGACCGTGACCCTTACGTTTAAATTGAGAGTTTAGATGTAGAAAAAGTACTCACAGTATTGTGAGCACTTTTTTCATAAGATGATTTGTCTGGGCAAAGACTAAATTACCAGTTAAAAATCAGCCAAACAAAAGACGCAAGAATCGCTATCATGCCAAGAACAACAATGATGAAGCCAATGCGCTGACCACGAGTTGTCTCTCGAAGGATTTTCTCGCCAGTAATAAGCTCTTTAAGGGTGAGCTGCTTGGTATTGATGTTCATTACTTGCTCGTCAACAGACTTTCTGAGCTGCTCAGTAATTTCTGGTGTTGCATGAATTTCTTTAGCATCGTCAATAATCGACTGTGCTTCATCATGTTTATCTGCTGCTTCGTTAAAGAGCTCCTTGGCTGTCTTAATTTTCTCTTCAAGACTCTCTATATCTTTGCTTAGAATCCTCTGACGAGCATTAGCCTCAGCTACCACGGCGTCATATTCCTGCTGTTTCTGCTCATAATCTTTGCGTGCTGCATCAATAGAAGACTCTGAGGATTCCAACGATTTGCCCTGGGTCCAGTAATGCGTTTGTGCCATCTCAAGTGAAGACTGGAAAGAGTTCTGTAGTTCCTCAACTTGCTTTTGGGCCTGCTCTGCACGAGCAAGCTCTGACTTAAGGTCTTCCTCAATACGAACAATTGCATCGTGGTTAGCAGCAGGGTCTGTCTTAAGACCAGCAAGCTCCTCTCTCAGAGAAAGCTGTCTTGCCTGGGAGTTTTCCAGTGCTTTATTTGCAGACGCTACAGCAGCATCGCGTTTCTCGGTAACTTCTTTAAGCTGAGCCTCGGCGTTTTTAACACCACGCTGTGCCTCAGAGATTGTTTTTGAAATATCGTCTAGCCTGCCTTTTGCTGTGGCAGCAACTTCTTTGTAAGGCTTAATCTTTGCTTCGTCGTCAACTTTTTGCTGTTCAAGCTTCTGAATAAGCTGGTTTTTCTTAACCGTGAGAAGGTCCACTTGCGTAGATTGATCGCTCATGACCTGAGCGGTTTCTGCAAAAATTTTCTCTTGCTCAGCAATAATCTGGTCAAATGAGCTCTGTACGTAGTCTCTGTGTTCTAGATCTTGCTTGTCTTGAGCAAGGTGTTCTTGCATCTGCTTAAGCTCTTGCTTTGCAGAGTTTGTCTCTTTGGCAGCGTTGTGGACTTCTTTGGTAGCCTGGAAACCTTCTGCAACAGCGGTTGTGGCGCTCTCAAATGCGCTGCTAACACCTTTTGCTACAACCTGAGTAGTGTCCTTGGCAATCTTTTGAATGTCCTGGGATTTGCTGGGTTCAGGTGTGTCTGCAGACTCATTCTGCTCATTAGAAGTGGTTACTTGAGTATCTATCGTGTCCAATTCCTCAGGTTTTGAGTTTTGGATATCGTTTTCAGCCATGGTGAACCTCCTACAAGAGTTCCGACTTTTTATTTTTACCCTGTTTTTGAGCAAATCATAGTCTAATTTGGTTCTTTCTGGAAATAAGATTGGATATAATACGTTATGTTTTGTTACGATAGTAACGATTAATCGAGAATAACTCTCGAGTAGATTTTTGGTTTCCGGAAGGGGAGTCCACTTATGGTTTCAAAGCAGACTACTATCATCAATGCAACTGGTCTTCACGCTCGTCCAGCATCCGTCTTTGTTTCTGAGGCAAAGAAGTTTGAGAGCAACGTCACCATCAAGAATGTTGACAAGGACTCCGCACCAGTTAACGCTAAGTCCATCATGATGATTCTTGCTGCTGGCCTTGGTACTGGCACCAAGATTGAGATTGCATGCGACGGCGCTGACGAGCAGGCAGCCCTTGACGCTCTCGTTGCTCTTGTTGACAGCGGCTTCGGCGAGTAAGTTTCTAACTTACATAAAAGTGCACGTCAAGCCCGGCTTTGCCGGGCTTTTTTCAAAGAGAGGTTAGTATGACATTTGTTGCAACATGGCTTGTAACTACTGTTGCTACGTTGGTGGCCTGCACCTTAATTCCAGGTCTAACTATTGTGGGAGGCTCGTGGGCAGGTCCTATTCTGTTCTCGTTAGTACTCGCAGCAGTCAATACGGGCATTAAGCCTGTTGTTAAGCTACTCTCATTGCCTATTAATGTGCTGACCCTAGGTATTTTCTCACTCTTTATTAATGCTTTTATGCTTGAGCTTTCAAGTTTTATTTCTAGGAATTTGCTGCATGCGGGCGTTGCTATTGATTCTTTAGGCACCGCTATACTGGTATCACTAGTTATCTCAATTGTCTCTTCAATTGTGATTAGCCTTACTGGTCTGAAGAAGGAGAACCTTTCGTAAGTTCCTTCTGGGCTTTATCCAGTTTGGCAAAGCTTTCTGAGATAGCAGAAGTTAGCTGAGAAATCTGGGAAGACTCAGTAATGTTTTCAATCAAAGATGTTGCTGATGCATTGACAAGCGAACTAAGGAGGTCAAAAAAGACTTCTTTGGTTTGCTTTTCTGTTTTAGTGAGTGCTGCAACAACAGGCTGTAAGTTTGCGGGCGAGCTAATAATGTCGCTGAAATAGACTGCTCCGCCTGCAGAGAGTGCGTCGAAGAGCTCATTGGTAAAGTGCTCTCGATCAGAGAGGGGGAGTTCTTTATACCAGTTGCTAAACGCTTCATTAATTTTTTTACATTCCAGCTGGAAATCATCAGCAAACTCAAAGGTGTCGCGCATGACCTGCCATGAAACACCGTCGTGAGCCATCATACCTGTCTCGGAGCTTTTTACGATGAGCTTCGGAACAGCAGGATCATCAAAAATCATGCCAACCACACTAAACTCAGGCAAAATACGAATGTATTTATCTCCAAGTACCTTATGGGCTGTGGCGGGAAGAATTTCTGGACACATGTTAGGACCGTCGTTACTCCAGACGCGATCAAACGTGCCAAGCAGTTCTTCAGGGCAAACTGTTGCTGCGTATGCCGCAAGGTTGCCGCCCTTAGAGTGACCGCCAACCATAACGTTTGCGCAGGTAGTACTATTACCATCTGCAAGGTGTTCGCGAATACGCTTCTCAAGGTATAGTGCTGCTGATTTATCAGCGGATGTAACCTGGAAGCTAAGGTTAAGGTTTTCTCGCCAGCCAACGAGCGTGCCGTCAGTTCCTCTAAAAGAAACAAACATCTGCCCCGTAGGAAGATAAGCGGTAAACGCTGCAAACTGTAGGTTTTTCTCGACATTAATGCGGTCTACATAGCGGCCAAGCTCAATGTTGGCAAAGCGGGGAGCGTTAACCAGTGCCTCAAGAAAAGTTCCATCAACGCGAGAAAATCCCGTGATAAGAGACGGGTCGTCATCGAGTTTCTTCAGCATTTTGGCGCAAGCGTCACCAAGCAGAATGCGTTTCTCGCTACGCTCAGAAGGCACTATGCCGCCAAATCCCAGATAGGAAAGGATTGAGAGAATCAGGTTATCGACGTTGTTAAAAGGGTCATTCTCAAACGTCAGATCGCCGCGCCAGTGTAGATAGTCAACGACATTTGCCATGATGCCTCTTTCCTGCTGGTACTTTTCGTATACTAAGCATAGATGAAGTTTGATTGATTTGGGGAGAAGTCCGTGGAAAAAGCTACAGTTTCTTCAAAAGCAACTACCGTTAAGAAACGATTTGTTTTTGCAGATGTTCTTACCATTTTGGCAGGTATTGCTGTTGTTATGTTACATACCTCGCTCAACGTTTTTTCTCTTGCGCACACTAAAACATGGGCTTTCTCTTTAGCTCTGCAAGCAGCGTTTATTTATGCGGTACCCATCTTTTTTATGCTGAGTGGTATGAATCTGCTTGGGTATAGAAGTAAATACTCCACAAAAACATTCTTTATGAAGCGTGCAAGAAAGACGCTGATGGCGCTCATTTTTGGCAGCGTAGCGGTGTATCTGATGTACGTGCTTTTTCCTACAAAGTTTTGGGGTGCCGAAGAGGTTGCGGCAAGCGCTGGTGTTGCTGATTTTGTAAAGCGCTTTATGACTAACAATATCAATAGCACTCTTTGGTTTATCTATACCATTTTGTATCTGTATCTTTTGACACCTGTGCTTTCTTTGGTAGTTCAAAAGAAAGAAACCCTGCTTTATGTTATGTCGCTCACGCTCTTTGTGAGCTTTGGTTTGCCTCTTCTTGAGTGTCTTGGTGTTCGTGGTGTTTACTTTGATCAGCTGTTTAGATGGGCTGCGTTTAAC
>NZ_CAUSFQ010000101.1:0-4412 GCF_963530955.1 Lancefieldella parvula
CTTGGAAGAAGATGCTCGCAAAGAGATTGTGACGCTTGCGGGCGGAGATGGTCGCGCAGCCCTAACTTCTCTTGAGCTTGCCTCTCAGATGGTTGACGTTCCAGAATCTGCTGACGGCAAAGCATCTGAGCCGCTTGTTATTACCAAGCAAAACGTTCTTGAGGCAAATCCTCGCCGCGGACTTCCCTACGATAAAGCAGGAGATATGCACTATGACATTATCTCCGCGTTTATTAAGTCTATGCGAGGCTCAGACCCAGATGCCGCACTCTATTGGCTTGCGCGCATGATCGATGCAGGTGAAGATCCTAAATTTATTGCTCGACGCATTATGATTTTGGCCTCAGAAGATATTGGCAATGCCGATCCTCAGGCGCTGCTCATTGCACATGCAGCATTCAGGTCAGCTGAGGTCATTGGATATCCCGAGTGCAGGATTAACCTTGCGCAAGCAGTAATTTATATGGCGCTTGCTCCAAAATCTAATGCTGCAGAAGCAGGTATTGATGCCGCTCTCCATGAGGTTAGAACAGGTCCAAGGCGAGAAGTTCCAAGTTACTTAAGAGACCGTACGCGTCCTGGTTCTGAAGAGTATGGCAATTATCTCTATCCTCACAATTATCCTGGGGGATGGATTGAACAGCGTTATCTTCCAGAAGGACTTGAACGTGGTGCGTTCTTCTCGCCATCTCCAAGAGGTTGGGAAGCGTGGAGAATTGCAGCTACAGAGCGTGACCGTCACGAGGAAGTCTAGGATTTTGAATTACCTAAGTGGGAGCATTAAGAGGACGCTCCTCGGGTAGAATAGAAAGAACTGTAACCGTTAGCTTTGAGGGATGGCATAGATGGATTACTTACAGATTGCCCTTGTAGTCTTAGCCGTAGTTGGTGTTTGGGCCATTGTCGAGGTCGCTCTGACCCTAAGAACAACAAGAAAGTCAATTACTGAGATTACACTCTCAGCTAACAATACCATTGAGCAGATTCAACCTGTTATTTCAAAAATTGATGGCATGGTTGATGAGCTTGATCCAACTGTTAAGCAGCTACCTGCACTCATGCAGAAGGTTGATGAGGCTGCAGAGAACGCTAATACTTCTCTTGAGAGCCTCAATGTGGTTCTTGGTGACGTAGCAACCGTTTCTGGTGCAGCATCAGCCGTAACTGCAACTGTCAGCAAGGCTGCAAGCGATGCGGTAACAGGCGTTGTTGAGTCTGTTTCAAAGCTGGGAACTGGTCTTGGCGGATCTTTGAATCCTTCCAAGCTTGCTGAGGTAGCTCAGGCTCGCTTGAGCGGTGCGACAGCTTCCGCACAACAGAGTGCACAGCGTGCTCAAGAGTATCTTGAGGAGCTTCCTCTGCTTTCTCAGGACAAGACAAAGCATTCTAAACCAACTCGCACTGAGCAGTTCTATATTGAGTACGGTTCTGAGTCTTCTCAGAAGTCTGAGGAGTAGATTGTAATGGCACAAAAAATTGTTGAGCTTTCCGCTCCAGCAGATCCAACATTTGCTCGTTCAGTCAGAATGATGGCTGCTAATCTTGCTGTTTTGTGCAAGATGAACGTTGATGAGCTTGAAGATGTCAAAATGGCCGCAGAAGAGGGCTTTGTCTTTGCGTGCGGCACTCAGAAAGACTCTGTAGATATTACGTTTATCCTCGAAGACAATACTATGGTTATTGATTTTGACTTGGGTGATGAGGATCCAGTTGAGTCTGAGGAAGATAATTCTCAGCCACTAGAGCTTGTAGAGCTATTGCTCTCCGCTATTTGTGATGAGTTTGCGCTTAGCGATGACGGTTATACGCTTCATCTTGTAAAGATTTCTGGCGGTGCACATGCCTAAACCTGAAGCAAACGAGGCAGTACAGGCATCTGCAGAAGAGCAGAAAGCCGCAAGAAGAGCTGCTCGTCGTGCTTCTAAAGGTACCCCAGCCTGGGATAAAGATAGAACACGCAAGCTCTTTGCCCAATATAAAGAAACAAAAGACCCTGAGGTAAGAGACCAGCTTATTGTGAGTCACTTAAACCTCGTGCGCTTTTTGGCCTCCAAGTTTAAAAACCGTGGAGAACCCCTTGATGATTTGATTCAGGTGGGAACCATTGGACTTATCAAGGCAATTGATAGGTTTGAGCCTGATCGTGGTCTTGAATTTACAACATATGCAACGCCAACCATCATGGGAGAAATCAAGCGTCACTTCCGCGACAAAGGCTGGTCAGTACGTGTTCCTCGTCGTTTGCAGGAACTTTCTTCCAAGATTAATCAGGTCACTGATGATTTGACTAAAGAGCTGCAAAGAAGCCCTTCAATTGAAGAGATCGCCCAGCGCCTTGATACTAACGTTGAAGAGGTTCTTGAGGCTATGGAGTCTTCTAGCGCTTATAGCTCTGTTCCTCTTGAGGGAGGCGGCTCTGGTGCTGATGGCGACGAGACTCCTTCAATCATTGACCAGTATGTGACCGAAGATGAGGATCTTGCTGGTTCTGATGACCGCATTGTTCTTGAAGAGGCCATTAGAGACTTCTCGCCACGAGAGCAAGAGATTATTCGTATGCGTTTTGTTGAAGGTCTTACTCAGGTAGAGATCGCGGAGAAACTTAATATCTCTCAGGTACAGGTTTCAAGGCTGCTTCGTCGCACCTTAAAGCGTATCCAAGAAAAGATTGACCCAGAAAGCGTGAACCGTTAATGGATCAAAAGCATCAAAACTTCTCCGATTCAGCTCAAAAATGGAAACAACGTGGCTTAATGGTATGGACAGTCATTGGTCTGGCTGCATTGTTTGCACTTGCACTGTATGTTCTTGGCATCCTGGGACAGGCTGTTGAGCTGCTCGCCATTGGCGCAATTGTTGCGTTTGTCTGTAGCCCTGTTACCAATTGGCTTGAAGACAGGGGAGTGCCTCGTGGCATTTCCGCTCTTATCGCGCTTGTTCTTACGCTCATTGTGCTGGTAGGATTTTTGATTTTGATAGCGCAGCCATTGGTATTTGAGCTTACTACGCTACTCAGAAACGCTCCTTCGTATGCAAGTCAGATAGGAGCAATGGCAAGGGAGTTTTGGCAGAACTTTGACACTCAAAGTAACCCTGCTGTTAGACAGACCGTAGAACTTGCAATTGAACAGGCATCAAGTATTGGAATATCAGTTGCTTCTGGTATTTTGAGTTGGCTTTCCACATCTGCTTTAGGCAACATCTCTTCTATGGCAAACCAACTCATGGTCTTCTTCTTAGGTCTGGTTCTTGCCTATTGGCTTGCCAAAGATTATCCAGTTATTGTCCGTGAGATGGCTATTATTGCTGGTCCTCAAAAAGAGAATGAGTTCAGACTTATTCTTGCAATCTTAAGTAGATCTACCAGTGGATATATGCGAGGCACTATCATTACCTCTGCGGTTAATGGCATTCTTGTGTACTTTGGGTGTCTGATTTTAGGCAACCCTTATGCCGCTCTTATTGGCATGGTTACAGGAATCTTCCATATTATTCCTGTAGTTGGACCGGTTTTCTCGGCAGGTATTGCTCTTATTTTGAGCATCTTGGTAGACCCTGTCATGACCGTATGGACTATCGTTATCTTGATGGTTGCACAAAACGTTGTTGATAACGTGCTTTCACCTTTGGTTATGGCAACTAGCGTTAAAGTTCACCCGGGTCTTTCGCTCGTTGGTATTGTCATTGGCAGTGCTCTTGGCGGAGTAGTTGGAACTATTCTTGCCATACCTTTGACAGCAGCACTGAGGGGCATCTTTGTGTACTTCTTTGAGAAGTATTCGGGCAGACAGATTGTCTCGCCAAATGGCGCGCTTTTTAACTCCACGCAGTATGTGGATGAAAAGGGCGCCATCTTGCCAGAGTATGATGCTTTGGATGATCCAAAGTTCTTTGAAGAGTCACGCCTTGTTGATAAAGAGTCTGCAGGTCATGTACGCAGCAAGTCTTCAGCTCCCGCACCCAAGATTCTTGGACATGATTTTTCTCAGTTACTTTTTAGGAATACTCAAGAAGTTACTAAGGAACCAGATAAACCATCGTCAGATGCGGTAGACTCAGACAGTACAAAAGAGTAGTTATTTGAATACGGAGAAGTACTTTATGGCTGACTATAAAACAATGACAACAGCAGAGATTCGCGAGGACTTCCTAAGCTTCTTTGAGAGCAAGGGTTGCAAGCGCTATCCTTCTTCATCTCTGGTGCCTTCTGATCCTTCGCTGCTTCTTGCTAATGCTGGCATGAACCAGTTCAAGGAATATTACCAGGGCATCAAGACTATGAAGGAGATTGGTGCAACTTCCTGCCAGAAGTGCCTTCGTACTAACGATATTGACAACATTGGTGACTCTCGCCATCTCTCATTCTTTGAGATGCTGGGTAACTTCTCCTTTGGTGGTTACACCAAGCGCGA
>NZ_CAUSFQ010000102.1:0-4345 GCF_963530955.1 Lancefieldella parvula
ATTCTCGTCATTTGGTCCCAGGAGACGAGCGTCTCTAATGTGGCTGGTAATATACCAGACTCCTTCCGGAGTGTTGTGATGTCCGTCTGGGATACCTGTTACTACATCGGCTTCCCAAAGAATAGTTCCATCATCACCATAAAGAACAGCATGCTGAGTGGTAAGGTCAACGTCAATATAACGACCGCCCCAGTCCTGCTCGCCCTGTTTAGTAAACTTATCGGCCGACTGTTTTGTAGGCAGTTCAATCTTTGTTGCCTGACCAGCGGACAGACCGTCAGAGATAGCTTTTACAGCAGCATCATTATCCATAACCCAGCCGTATGCACCAGCGGCCTTTGTAGTGAATTCTTTTCCATCCCAGCGCTTATACGTTCTTGAAGTTCCACGAGTATCTACTGCAGGAGCAAGTGTCTCGTTGACCCATTTGGTAATAGCGTCTGTAT
This sequence comes from Lancefieldella parvula, assembly GCF_963530955.1. Lineage (GTDB taxonomy): Bacteria > Actinomycetota > Coriobacteriia > Coriobacteriales > Atopobiaceae > Lancefieldella > Lancefieldella parvula_A. The sequence continues at coordinate 447 of NZ_CAUSFQ010000102.1, forward strand.
CAAATGAAATAGAGAGATTCTCATCAAACTTAATCCAGCTAGCAATGGTGTCTTGATCAAGCTGATAAGCAGCAGAATCGCCTAGCATCAAATCAACTGCAGAAGTAACGTATGAATTAGCAGTCTTCAAGGCAGTATCAAGGTCTTCTGCACTTATGAGGCTTTCTGGGCCAAGCTGTACGGTAGTGCTCAGATTATCAAAAGCGGTTTGCAAGTCTTTATGGACACCCTCAAGAGATAGTCTTGTGGCAATAGCGTCATCAGCAAAAATAAACTTTTTAGCCGAGCTATCGTAGGTAATACCATTGTTCTCTAGAGTTTGAGCAGATTCTTTTGCCTGCTCAATTCTTTGATTAAAGAGTGCGTCTGCCTTGCTTGTATCATACGAAGCGGTTGCATGTGGGCTTAGGGACCTGCTACGAGTAATTTCCAGTGGCCACATCCAAGGATTCTGCTGGCTAATAGCATCATGAGCATATCCAGCTGCGTCGTATGTTAAATCAATGTCAGATGCCTTGATGGTTAAATCTACGCCGTTTCCAGAGACTTGGACGGAGTAATTTGAGGCCTCGTTTGCTCTAGAAGCTTGTAAATCTGAAGCAGGTTTTAAGGAGTAGTCCTTACCATAAATGCTGGTTTGAGGCATAAAGAAGAAGTTAAAGAAGATTACTCCACCCACATACACAAGGGCGAGAATACCAACGAGCGCAGCAGGTATCTTCCACCACTGATGTTTCTTGTGAACAACGGGAGCCTCTTCTTTTTCTCCAAGCTCTGCGCTATCAAGAGGAGCAATGACAGTTAAATCATCTGCCTGCTCTTCTGGGGCCTCTGTAGCTTGTGAAGGCTCATTGAGCTGATTGGCTTTTACCTGCTCTTCATTGAGAGCAACGTACATATCAGTATCGCCAAGGCTTGGTACTGAGTCTTTAAGAGAAGGCGCTTTCTCTGTAGCTTCCTCTGAAGAAAGAGGTTGTAGGTTAGCGGTATGAGAAGCAGAGCTTTTTGCAAAGTGCTTAGCCAAGGAGCACTCCTTATAAAAACGAAGTTACATAGCAAAAATCAGTGTGTTTTGACAAACAGACTTTCTGCAAATGAGTCAAAGACACATTCATTTAGTGTAGTGCATATTCACCACATATTTTATGGAACTTACGTGGAATTATTTTCTATAGGAGATGAACAAAACTGGAGTAATATATACGACATTTAGAAATAATTATTTTTCAATTGCAGGGGGAGTAATAGTGTATGTCATCAACTAGAGTCAATAGTACTACGCAAAATATTAGATGTGTTTGTACTGCTCTTGCCGTACTTCTTTTATGCATTTCAGCTTTTCCTAAAATTGCTGTAGCTACTGCTTCAACTAGCCAATCAAATTCTCATTCTACTAATCAGTTGTTACTGCATACTGATGTCAAATCGTATGAGCTTCTTCCTTCTGATTTTGCTTCGCTTGTTGGCAATGATTCAACATCGTTTGATACTCTTGAGCAAGTTAAGCCTTATGAGGCAGTTAACACTGATTCTCATCCAAACTATAGCAAGGTAAGTGATTTTGTTTATTTAGATAGAGATCAGTTTGACTTGTCGCTTTTCTCGCCAGATGATTCTCTGAGATATACAACAGATGATGCAGCTGTAGATGCATACATTCAGACTCATCCAGAGCTTGCCGGTGTGACTGATCGTAGAATTTTGCTTCCAGTGTTTGAATTTGATTCAGACAATGATATTCAGACTCACAGAGACAGAGTTAATTCTTACATTGCTAATGGTCAGCTGGCACAAGGGTCGGTTGGTCAGGATAATACCGCTGTTATTGATACCAGTTTGCCTATGGGTCAGTATAAGCTGGAAAAAACGCTCTCGTATGATCAAGAGCATGGCTTCTATTACATTTACACCATGCACGTGGGTGTATCTAATATTGATCGTAACCTCACAACGTTTGTTGATAGCAACGGAAATAAGACTGAAAAACAAGGTCTGTTCCTGGCTCCAGAGGTAGTGGGTAATGACATTCTTGACCATAAAGAAGTGGATTCTTATACGATTTCTGCTGGTTATGATGGTGATGGTAATGTTGCTCGTCCAACTACGTATGTAACACATATTACGTATTACTACACTCTCGCGCACACCGCTTATGTCTCTGATACTGGAACTACCTTAAAACCTATTGACGCTGGTCTTCAGAATGCTCCTGCTACCATCTCTTCTTACAACTATGACCACACGGTTGATGCAGGAACAAGGCGAGTGCTGGACATTGATGCCGTAACAGCTCGTCTTATGGCAGAGATTCAATCGCAAGATATTACACAGCTTTTCCCTGTTAGTGCTGCTACGCACAATGGCGATATTGTTATCAGTAGGACTCCTGGATATGATACCTACGATATTCAGTTGTTTGAGAATGGTCAATTTACTATCGATATGACTTATATGCCAGATGGCACACCTCGTGTTGTTGATGCCGACGGCAATGCTATTTATTTCTCCAATCACTTTAAGGATGTTGTTTATTCTTCATATCAAGATGACACCTTGCCTGTTGGTCAGTATCGAATTGAATATCTGCTTACCCCAACATCTGCAGATCCAGATAACTTTGATTCGTATCAGCATTTAAAAGTCAATCTTGTTATTGGCACAAGTGATACTTCTCAGCCAGCCATTACTGCAAATTGGACTCACGTATACGTGAAGCAGCCTGAGACTACGCCAGAAACACCTGAGACGCACACTCCTGAGGAGCCTCAGCAAGCTCAGAAGAAGTCACAGCTTCCTGATACTGCAGATTATTCTCAGGTTGCGCTTCAGGGCACACTTGTCTGCTCCTCTGTCTCACTGGTTTCTCTGAGCTTCTTCCTCAAGAGAAAGCTGCTACAGAAGTAATCTAGGAATACATGACGTTACTCTTGCCTCAAGAGTGAGAGAATACTGTCTATCAAGAGGCGAGAGGTACGTTATTTATGGCAACACATCCAGTTATTCACATAGATTCATCTGACGACAGCCGTCTTGATGTGTATGCTCGATTGACTGATAACCAGCTTCGTAATCGTCTTGACCCAACTCGTGGTGTCATGATTTGTGAGTCTCATTTTGTAATTGAAACTGCGCTATCTGCAGGTTGCAGGCCGCTCTCGTTTCTTGCAAATACTTCTCATACAGACAATATTTTGCAAATTGTCGAGAAGTTCCACCCTTTGACAGATGACGTTCCTATTTTCATTCTTCCAGATGAGCAGCTTACACAGCTTATTGGCTACAAGATGAATAGAGGAGTGCTCTGTGCCATGAGGAGACCTCAAGGTGCATCGCTAGAAGAGATTCTAAGCACGTCAAAGCATATTGCCGTACTAGAAGATTTAGTAGACGTTAACAACGTTGGTGCTGTCTTTAGGTCAGCTGCGGCCCTCAATGTAGATGCTGTTATCTTGACTGCTAAGTGCGCCGACAACCTCTCAAGGCGTGTCCTGCGCGTTTCTATGGGAACGGTTCTTAATGTGCCTTGGACTCGTTTGGATGAAGAGATAACTTCACTGGACCTTATTGAAAAGCTTAAAGCTCATTCTTTTACTACGTGTGCACTTGCACTCACAGATTCTGCAGTACCTCTTAATAAAGAGCTGGTAAAAGGTAAAAAAGCTGCACTATTCTTTGGTAGTGAAGGCTATGGTCTTGATAAGAAAACCATTGAGGCTTGTGACATTATCACCATCATTCCCATGTCTCATCAGGTGGACTCGCTTAATGTTGCTGCGTCATCTGCCGTGGCATTTTGGGAACTTTTTGCTCGATAACTTGAGCAGGAAACCTTTACATACGGCACAAAAAACGGCCACCTACGAGAGTGAACTGCCTCCCATTTCTTGGACACGAGAAAT
>NZ_CAUSFQ010000103.1:0-4290 GCF_963530955.1 Lancefieldella parvula
GACCCATGGGTCACTACCTTATCTTTTGTTGTTGCACTAGCAATGAGAATTCAAGCTGTATAAGTCCTGCATTGTTGCAAAAAATAAGAAGCTCAAAACAAACTAGTTTTGAGCCTCCCTATTAAAATCAGATTTTAAGCCTTCACAATTGCTTCATGAATTAATTGTAAAGCCTGCAAAACAGCAGCTTCTCGCACCTGTTCCCTATTACCAGAAAAATGTTTGCAGACCGTATGGGTAAAGTGTTTGCTGCTAATGCCAAACCAAACTGTTCCAACTGGTTTACCAGGCTCTTCTCCTGTTGGTCCTGCTATTCCTGTAACGGAAACTGCAATATCTGATCCAATAACGCCTCTAACACCTGAAGCCATTTGAGCTGCGCAGGGCTCAGAAACAGCACCAAGGGACGGTTCATCAAAAATGTCTTTTGAAACGCCTAATACCTTTTGCTTAATCTCAATGGTATAGCTTACAACAGAGCCCTTAAGCACGCTTGATGATCCAGAGATGGCTGTAAGAGCGCCTGCAACAAGTCCTCCCGTACAAGACTCAGCGGAAGCAACGGTAAGACCAGTCGCAAGAGCCTCTGAAATAATCTGTTGAGCTTCTGAAAGAACTTCAGGTGAAAACATTTGAATCACAACTTTTCATTAAGCAGAAAACCGTTTGATCTGCACATGAGCTTATCTTATACAAATATGGCGCCTCAGAGAGACGCCATCTTGTTAAACTTCAGCAATGTATTGCCAAGACTTTACAAAGTAGTCAATTCCTGACCAGGCCGTTAGAACTACTGCAACCCACATAGATGCGTTGAAGATAAAGAGCAAAACGTCCTGAATCATTCCGCCAGGAATACTAGGCAAAAAGAGCAGACCACAGATAGCAACCATAGTTGTTGCAGTCTTCCACTTACCCAAGTCAGAAGCTGCAATAACAACTCCCTTTGAAGCTACAACCATTCTAAGACCCGATACCAAAAACTCTCGTGCAACAATCACTAAGAGCACCCATGGAGAAACCATATGCCACTCTAGAAGTACAAAAAGAGCTACAACAACAGCGAGTTTATCGGCAATTGGATCTAAGAACTTGCCAAAGGTAGTAACTTCATTTCTACTACGGGCAAGGTAACCATCAAGCTTATCGGTCAAAGAAATAACAACATAGCCGATAAAAACAAGAAAAGCTCCAAAGTTAAAACCAGGTGTTGCCAGAGAATCTGCCAGAGATACACCTAAAAGCTGCGCCAAGAGAAGCCAAAAGGGCACTAAGACCACACGAGCACAGGTAACAATATTTGCAGGTGTCCAAATTGTCTTTGATGACATGACTAATCCCCAACTAAACGGTTTTCTCGCCAGACTGTGTGTCTGTAGTGTCTACGATCTCGCCAATCATTTCATAGCAGAAAGAATCTACCAGGTCACAAACGACAATATCTCCGACTGCGGCCTCTCCCTCTGCAATGTGAACAGCGCCATCACAGTCTGGAGCCTGGAACCACGTGTGGCCGATAAGCTCAGTGCCTTCGTCAGATTCTTCAATTCCGTCAATAATGACCTCGCAGCGCTCGCCAACGTGACGAGCAGTTGCTGCAAAGCCAAGCTGCTCTACAAGGTCAAGTAAGCGCTGAGTACGCTCAATCTTTACCTCATCTGGAACCTGATCAGACATCTTTGCACCAAGAGTTCCCTCTTCTGGTGAATAGGTAAAGACGGATGTGTAATCAAACTCCTGCTCCTGAATAAAGTCGTAGAGCTCATCTGATTCATCATCAGTCTCACCTGGGAAGCCGCACATTCCCGTGGTACGGAGAACCATACCAGGAATCTCTGTTCTGAGGCGATCAAAAAGCTTGCGAAGCTCCTGTGTAGAACCAGAACGACCCATACGCTTAAGAATGCGCTCGTTGCAGTGCTGAATTGGAATATCAATGTAAGGCAGAACCTCAGGTGTATCGCGAATAGTGCTGATAAGCTCATCGGTCATACCTTCTGGCTGCAGATACAAAACGCGAATCCATCCCTTATAAGGACGAACTACCTCAGCAACCTGCTGCATAAGCTTAGCAAGCGTTGGCGTCTGACCGTCTACTGTATCAGGTATATCCGAGCCCCAGATACCGGTGTCCTGGCCAATCAGAATGACCTCACGAACACCACCTTCCATCAGCTCGTGTACCTCTTGAAGAATCTCTTCAGCGGGCCTTGAGTGATAGTGGCCGCGAATGTACGGAATGGCACAGAAAGCGCAGAATCTATCACAGCCCTCGGAAATCTTTACAAATGCACTGGCGCCATCAATAGTACGCAGCATTCCATGGGCAGCCACAATAGACTGCGTAGGCTCAGGGATATTCAGAACGTCTGCAACAACGCTGACAATGCCATCTTCTTGATCTGCCGGAACAAACGCAGCAACTTCTGGAAGCTGCTCGTTAAGCTCTGCGCCGTACCTGGAAGGGACGCAGCCACACATAATAATGGGCAGCTTGCGCACTCCCTCAGAAGCGCCCTCAGCAATCTCAAGCGTAGCTTCAATGGACTCCTCTGTTGCTGAAGCCAAGAATGAGCAGGTGTTGATAATTGCAACGTCTGCTGAGTCTGGATCTGCAACTTCACCAAAACCAGAGGCTAAAAGACGCGCACGCATGCGATCTGTATCAACCTCGTTTTTAGCGCATCCTAACGTGATGTATAGGACGTTGTAGCCCCTATCGATAGTTGTTGAACTGGAGGGGCTGGCCATAGTCTTTCTCCTTAAGGCTTGCAATCACAGACTGAAGAACATCGCGAGAAGCGCTAGAAACACGCAGCTTATCGCCCTCAACGGTTGCCTTAGCCTTAACTTTCATATCACGAATATCTTTAGCAATCTTCTTGGCAGTCTCCTGGTCAATTCCAGAAACAATTGAGCCAATCTGACGCACGGTAGAGCCTGCCGCAGGAATGGGGTCTCCCCAACGAATAGCAGTAAGATCAATTCCGCGCTTTACCAGCTTGGAGCCAAGAACATCCCTCACCTGAGATGCAACAAAATCTGCAGGAGCCTCAATAGTGAACTTACCCTCTTTCTTTGAGAGCTCAAGTGTTGCACCAGAATCTTTAAGATCATAGCGCTGAGTTAGCTCACGAGCTGCCTGCTGAAATGCATTATCAACTTCCATCATGTCTACTTCAGACACAACGTCAAAGCTTGATTCTTTAGCCATTTCCCCTCCGTATATTCAGGGCGAGAAGAACTTCTCGCCCCATGGCGTTTAGTTATTGTTTGAATTGCTGTTGGAATTCTGGTTGTTAGTGGTGCCAGAAGTTCCACCGGTAGTAGTAGTTGACGTGCTGTTTGTTTGAGTTCCAGAAGCATTTGCTGCAGTACCGTCAGCAGGCTTAGTTCCCTGAATAGTCAAGGTACCAATACCTGAGGCATTTGCGTCAAATGGCTTAGCAGTACCGTTAACAGTAACCGCAACAGCGCCAGGTGTACCTGCAAGAACGTTCATGGAATCAGTGACGGTGTATGTTTGCGACCAAGGACCAGTAATGGCATCAGCCTCAACACTCTTACCGTCAACAGTAATCTCAACCCAACTGGTTTGACCATCTGCAACAGTAACTACAACGGTAGTCTGCTTAGGAGTCTCCTCCTTCTTAGGCTCAGTTGTAGTAGTACTCTTAGAAGTATCCGTAGAATCCTTCTTAGAAGAGTCCGTGTTGCTATTTGTAGTAGTGGAATTCTTTGAAGAATCAGTTGTTGAATTATTAACGCTTACTGTCTTTGTTGTAGTAGGCGTAGTACGAGCTGTCATGCAGGAACGAACGCTGAACAGCAAAACGGCAGTAATAATCACAACAACAAGAGCAAACACAGTGGCAATAGTGCGTCCTGTGTCAGAGAAGTAATTCTGAAGTGCTCCCATAATGCCTGGTCTTTGAGGAGCACGACGTTGTTGAGCAGCAGCGCCAGATGGCTGGCGACGGCGAACATTAGGCCTATCTACCTGCGCAATATTTCTTGATCCACGACGACCAGAAATAGTTGATGCACGCTCGTAAGGAGCAGTTACATTGTCATAACGAAGGTCATCGGTGTAATCGCTTGGAGCAACAGTTCTTCTGGTTACATCGTCTTTGTAAGCTGGAATGCTAACGCCTGCAATACCCACACGCTTGCGCTGAACGCCACCGCGCGTACGACTTGCCATAGTCTTCTGACGAGAAGCCTCTTCAATACCGGCATTGTACGCATGACCTGTAGCATAGCGAGAATACGAGTAGCCGCCAGCATCCT
>NZ_CAUSFQ010000104.1:0-4279 GCF_963530955.1 Lancefieldella parvula
CCCTTTGCGTCATAGACGCGGGTTGGTTCCGCTACCAGGTAAGCGTCAGCAGAGTTGTAATCTGGAAGATCCTCAAGCCATGATGAGACGGCTGCACCCAACGAAAGAGCAAGTGCAAGCGCGAGAAGAGCCATAAAGCCAAAGAATCCAGCAATGCCAAAACCTACGGCATGTGTATTTGCGTGTTTACGTGCACGACGGGTTCTAATACCCATTGAGCCTCCTTGTCATAGCTCTCACTATTATAGTCTGATATTTATGTTTCAGTGAATAAAGAGTTACAACTCTGTTGTATTCTGATAGATAACATTTTGAATTGATACTATTTGAAGCAGTAACTATATGGTTTAACAGGCTTGCGTTGAGAGGATACAGAGTGCTTTCAGTAGAAGAACAGCTCCGTGTTATTACTTCAGGAACTATGCAGATTGTTCCTTTGGATGGTCTAAAAGAAAAACTCAAGAAGGGCACTCCTCTTAATATCAAGCTTGGCGTTGATCCAACAAGTCCTGATTTGCATCTGGGACACGCAGTTCCTTTGCGCAAGATGCGTCAGTTCCAAGACCTTGGCCATAATGTCACCTTGATTATTGGTAGCGGCACCGCGCTGATCGGAGACCCTTCCGGACGCGATTCTACCCGTCCTCCTCTCACTGCAGAGCAGGTGGATGCAAACGCAGAGACCTATGTTAACCAGGCTATGAAGATTCTTGATCCAGAAAGAACCACTGTTGTTCATAACGGTGACTGGATTAAGCCTATGAATCTTGAGACCATGCTTGGCCTTATGAGCAAGTTCACCATTGCTCGTATTCTTGAGCGAGAAGACTTCTCTAATCGTTATCACAACCAACAGCCAATTGCTCTCCATGAATTTATTTATCCAGTTCTTCAGGCATATGATTCTGTTGTTATTAAGGCAGATGTAGAGATGGGCGGAAACGACCAGATTTTCAACTTGCTTGCTGGCCGTGACCTTATGCGTGATATGGACATGGAGCCGCAGATTGCGCTTACCATGCCTCTTCTTGTAGGTACTGATGGTACTAAGAAGATGAGTAAGTCTTATGGCAACTACATTGGTCTAACTGATGAGCCAAATGATATGTTTGGCAAGGTTATGTCTATCACCGATGAGATTATTCCAATGTATTACCGTCTTTGCTCAACGCTCTCTATTGATGAGCTTGATGTAATCGATAAGAGCTTTGAGGACGGCACCGCTGATCCTTACCAGCTCAAGCGTGCTCTTGGCAGAAATATTGTTGACCTTTATCACGGTGAGGGAGAAGGTCTTAAGGCTCAGGCAGCTTTTGATGCTCAGTTCAAGAACAATGAGGTTCCTGACGATGTCAAAGAGTTTGCAATTTCCCTTGAAGCAGATGAAGACGGTCTCATTTACCTGCCAAAGATTTTGGTTGAAGTGGAGATTGCTTCAAGTAACGGTGAGGCTCGTCGTCTCATTGATGGCGGTGGTATCAAGATTAATCAGCAACCTCTTCCAGCAAAGACCTATAAGGTTGAACCATCAGTTCTTGAGAAGGCTCTTCTCCAGGCAGGTAAGAAGCGCTGGGCTCAGCTCATCTAAAACAGAAGCACTAACTAAGGGCGCATACGCATGTGGAAACAATTTGTTCTTGTTCTTATAGTTACAACAGCAATTGTTTTTGTTCCAGGATATCTGGGCGCTCGTTTATCAGGTGGTAAACGAGCGCTTTCGCTTGCCGTGGCTGGCCCGTTAAGCGTCGTTTTTTATATTGTTGCGGGCATTGCAATGTATCCTCTTGGTCTCAAGGGGCTTATCCCGCTTTTTGCTCTTGCGGCATGTTTTCTCGCCCTTATTGCAGCAACTCGATTTGGCTCAGAGAGACTTTTACACAAAAAGATCTATTCTTCTTTGTCGCTTTCGTTGCCTGGAGTCTGCATTGTTATTTGTCTTGGCGCACTCGCAGCAAGTTATGTGTTTTATCGAGGTCTTGGAAATCCAAATAACTTCTTGCAATATGACGATAACTACACTCATATCTCTTACATCAATAGAATTATTCAAACAGGTGTCTTCTCGACTTTAAAAGCATCTGTTTTTGACGGTTTGCCGCTCTCTACACCACAGCCTTTCTCGGGCTCTTGGTATTATCCTTTGGCATTTCACAGCTTTGCCTCAGTAGTTACATTACTTACCCACTGCTCAATTGGAATGGCAGAAAATGCCGTTAATGTGGTGTGGACCGGCTTAGTGTACCCATTAGGACTTTTTGCGCTTGTTTCAAAGATTTTTGGAAAGAAAATTCAAGCGGCAGTACTTGCACCCTTTGCAGCATTTGCCAATATGGCATTTCCTGTCCGCATGCTCACAGTACATGGCCCGTTTCCAAATATGCTTTCCTTCTGCTGTGTTCCTATAGCAGTGTATTTGTTTGTGCAACTCCTTGATTCGATTGCGCAATCGTCTTCTCATAAACATGGCGAGAAACCCCAGAAGGCTTCAGATATCTTCATGCTCATTTCGGTACTTTTGGGAATTGTTTTTTGCCATCCAAATGGTGCATTTTTCTGGGCAATTATGGTGTTCCCTTACGTGTTAGTTTCATTTATCCCACGCATGGTGACCAATAAATGCTCAGGTAAAAAGAATAAAGTTGCTATCTTAGTTGCTTTTGAGACGCTCTGTATTGTCCTTTGTATTGGTATGTGGACCATTGTTTTGAATAGCAGCTTTATGAAATCTGTTGTGCATTTTCTTTGGGGTTGGGATATAAACCCACTTGACTCAATTATGCATATTGCCACTCAGTCGTTCATCATGAATGTCCCAGAAGCAGTTTGTACGGTGCTTTTCTGGGTTGGCTTTATCCACGCTCTTCTCGTTAAAAAATCTCGTTGGTATGCCTGCAGCCTGCTCTTTGTTTCTATTTTCTTTGTTGTGGGACTTATGGGTAACGTAGATGTAAAGCGTTTTCTTATTGGCTTTTGGTACACAGACCCAGAGCGTATTGCTGCCATCATGTGTATCACCTCTACGCCATTAGTTTTACAAGGTGGTATTGATATTGTTTCTGCTGTTTTAGTTGTACTTCAAAAAGTAAAACATGCAGTAAGACCTGCTCAGTCCGCTACAAGCGATAAGCCACGTTTGTCGCGTAGTCGAATTTCTCTTCTTAAGAGTGCGTTTGCAGTTTTACTTTCTATTCCTGTCGTATATGCACTGTGGACCCCAGTTGATCCTTTGCAGTTTCAGACACATGAGCCAAGTCGTTTTCAGATGAGTCTACATTGGATGAGCGAGTCATATATTCCACAAGACTGGAAGACTTATTCCACTTCTGAACAGGCGTTTGTTCAAAGAGTAAAAGAAATTGTTGGGGACTCAGTTGTACTCAATAATCCATTTGATGGATCATCTCTTGCTTATGCGATAGATGGTTTAAACGTGTACTACAAGTTTAAATACAATGATAATGAGTCACCTGAAAGCAGGCTGATTAGAGAAAAGCTAAATCGCGTGTTTTATGAAAAATCGGTTCAAGATGCCGTTCGTTCTGTTGGCGCACAGTATTTTATTCGTTTGAATATGTATCCAGATGATCAGTACCCAACTATGCCTAAAGAAGAAGGAGTATGGTCTGGTCTCAATATTGATAATGGTGCTCCAGGATTTGAGTTGGTACTTGAAGAAGGACCGTATAAACTTTATAGAATCACAGCGATTGATGGGGAGTAATTTTGAAAGGCATTATTCTTGCAGGAGGTAGCGGTACCAGGCTTTATCCGCTGACAACCGTTACATCTAAACAGCTTTTACCTGTTTATGACAAGCCAATGATTTATTATCCTCTGTCTACGCTTATGCTGGCGGGGATTAGAGACATTCTTGTTATCTCTACTCCTCGTGACCTTCCAAATTTCGAGAAACTCTTAGGTGACGGTTCTGACTTTGGCATCTCTATCAGCTATGCCGAACAGCCTTCTCCTGATGGACTTGCTCAGGCGTTTGTTATTGGTAAAGAGTTTATTGGTGATGACGCTGCTGCTCTGATTCTTGGAGATAATATCTTCTATGGAAACGGTCTTTCAGGACTTGTGAGAAAAGCTGCTCAACAGGCACAAACTGCTGGTCGTGCCACAGTTTTTGGCTATCACGTTGATGATCCAGAGCGTTTTGGCGTTGTTGAGTTTGATAAGAACTACAACGCTATTTCAATTGAAGAAAAGCCAGCTCATCCAAAGTCTAACTACGCCGTAACTGGTCTCTATTTCTATGATCAGCGTGTTACTGAGC
>NZ_CAUSFQ010000105.1:0-4134 GCF_963530955.1 Lancefieldella parvula
TCCCGAAGATTATATTCAGATTCCTTGGGACCAGATTGATCATGTGGCCGCCTCAGTTATGGGACGCACCAAAAGCATTTCTCGCTTTGCTATCTTTACTAAAAGCAATGGTAACTACTCGTTTTCTACGCGGGACAACAAGGCAACACTAAGGGCAATTCGCACCTACATAGGGGAGGAGAAGCTCGTGCGTTCTCCAAACTTCTGGTTTGTCTTTAAGCACGGACTTATGGCAATTCCACAGCTTCCTCGCCTTATTAAAGAGAGTTTTATTAAAAAGAAGTAAGCAAATTTTGCATTTTCACAAGAGCCGCCAGCACGGAAGGCGTGAAACTGATAAAATCCAACATGCATATACGTGTCGCGGGTAGTTTGAAAATTCACGTTCTTCTCGCGACTTTACCGAGTGAAAAGAGTTAGACGTGGCAACTATCAGCACCGCAGATTTTAAGAACGGCCTTGGCCTTAAGATTAACGATAAGTACTACACCATCGTTGAGTTCCAGCACGTAAAGCCAGGTAAGGGCGGCGCTTTTGTCCGCTATAAGATTCGTGACCTTCGCTCTGGCCGCGTTATCGATCAGACCTGCAACGCTGGCACCAAGTTTGAGAACGTTCTTCTGCTCACCAAAGAGATGCAGTACCTCTACAACGACGGTGAGTCCTTCTACTTCATGGACAATGAGACATACGATCAGGTAGCTGTTCCTGCTGATTTCATTGGCGAGAAGAGCGTCTGGTTCAAGGAGAACGATAACGCACAGCTTCTCTATGCAGACACTGAGCTTCTTGGCGTTGAGCCTCCAATGTTTATTGAGGCAGAGATCACTGAGACCGATCCAGGTTTCAAGGGTGACACCGTTCAGGGTGGTACTAAGCCAGCAACTATTGAGACCGGTGCAACTCTTCAGGTCCCAATGTATCTGAACCAGGGTGAGCGCATTAAGGTTGACACCCGCGACGGCAAGTTTGTTTCTCGCGTTTAATGCATTCTCTTTGGGTGCATTGGCATCCAACAGTATTGAGTAATTATTTCAAAGACAGTTTGTCTTTTTAGGGGGTAGACATGGCTGAAACAGAGCTTCGTATAGCAGGCATCGGCATCTCAAAAGATGTAATTTCAACGGTTGTCTCCGGCGCAGCTGGAAGTGTTGAAGGTGTTGCCTCCGTTGGCGGAAACGATACCCTGGCATCCAACCTTATTAACGTCTTTACCAGCAGAAGCCTTGCTCCAGAGAAGGCTGTAGAGGCAGGTGTAGAGAACGGTCAGCTCCACCTTGGAGTACACCTTACCGTTTTCTATGGCTATCCTTTCACAAAGCTTGCATCTGAGGTAAGGCTTGCTGTTGCAACTGCCGTAAATGAGCAGATTGGCGTCAGTATTGCTTCCGTTGATGTTTACATTGACAGCCTTGTTTTTCCTAAGGAGTAGGCTTGAGCGTTAAGTTTTTTGGACGTACCCGCGCCCGTAGCCAAGCACTACAGCTTTTATTCCAGGCTGAAGCCACTAATCGCAGCGTTCTTGAGGTCCTCGACGGAGACTACACGCTCTCCGAGGGACCTCTTGACGAGTATGCACAGTCACTGGCAGTAGGAGCAGATGGCATCAGAGATGATCTTGACGACATCATTGCTGCTTACTCAAAAGACTGGGCAATTGATCGCATGCCTTCTGTTGACCGCAATCTTCTAAGAATTTCTCTCTACGAGATTCTGGAGGTTCCAGAGGTTGACGTTGCTGTTGCTATTAACGAGGTAGTTGACCTTGCTCGCGCCTACTGTGGTGACGATTCTCCTCGTTTTATTAACGGTGTTCTCGGCCGTATTGTTGACGATGTTGAGGCTGGAGAAGACATTTATTCTCTGTGTCATAAGCAGCCTGCTGAACAGGACAATTCTGAAGAAGAGCCAGTAAGCTTTGTGGAAGATGCAGAGTAGCCATGGCAAAAATCGATACGTCTGAATATCAGAGCTTTGACCAGATAACCGCAAGGCTTGATTCGATTGTTGATCAAGTTCGCGATAAGAACGTCTCGCTGGAGCATTCTCTTGACCTCTTTGATGAGGCAATTGCTCTAGGTTCCAAGGCTGTCAACATGGTTGACACCACAGAGTTTACCCCAGAAGAGGAAGAACGTCTGGTTCAGGCTCAGGCTGCAGGAGATATGGCTGACGAAGAGAGCACCACAGAAGCTACCGAAGCTGCTTCTGATGAGCAGACTTCTGATGAGCAAGCTGAGGCTTCAGCTGCAGATGAAACGTCGTCTGATGACGCAGTTTCAGAAAGCGATGAGCACTAGTGGCTCAACGTGTTTCTCGCCAAAGGCTTGATAAAGAGCTGGTTAGGCAAGGATTTTTCAAAGACACCCAGGCTGCGCTGCGCGCAATTCTTGCGGGCGATGTTTCTACGAGCGATAGAAGACTGACCTCAGCAGGAGAGCTTGTTCCTGAGGGATTATTTCTGCATGTAAAAGGCGCTATTCCGTACGTGAGTAGAGGCGGACTTAAGCTAGAGCGTGCCTTTGAAGTTTTTGATTTTACGGTACAACATAAAAAATGCTTAGATATTGGCTGTTCAACTGGTGGTTTTACCGATTGCCTGCTTCAAAATGGAGCTGCTTCGGTTACCTCAGTTGATGTTGGCTATGCGCAGTTTGATTGGTCGCTAAGAAACGATAGTAGGGTTGAGCTGCTTGAGCGAACAAACATTACTTCGCTGCCGGAATTGGGTTATTCTCACGTCTTCGATGTAGCCGTGTGCGACGTATCGTTTACTTCAATTCTGTCAATTCTTCCTTCTGTTTTAGATGTTCTAGCTCCTGAAGGAGTCTTTGTTACGCTGGTCAAACCGCAGTTTGAAGCTAAAAGGGAAGAAGTGGGCGAGGGCGGCATTGTGACCGATACGTCCGTGCGCCTACGTACGTTGCAAAAGGTTGCCGATGCGTTCAAAGAAGCTCATATGGGTCCTTTAGGCGCATGTGAGAGCCCTATTCATGGTGCTAAGGGTAACGTGGAATATTTGCTGTTTGGACAGCTTGGGGCAGGGTCGTTCGATTTAGATCTTGCTTCAGTGGTTTTGAACCATTCTGTAGAAATAGTGAAATAGAACTAATGTTCTATTTTGTAGTATTGTTCGTAGGTTTTTAGGTATACTAAGTACATCGAATCAGACGTTTAACTGTTTCAGTTGTGCAGTCAAGCAAAATCGGGAGAGTGGTTTGCGTGAAGGTGCTTCTTGTTCCAAATTATTCAAGAGAAGTTGCTGTTTCTGGTGCACGTGAACTTGAAGAATGGCTTTTTGAGCAGGGATGTGATGTCCAGTGGGCGCACGATAAAAAGCTGTTCCCAGATAAAGTTGTAGATTGCTCTGATTGTCAGCTTGTTATTTCTCTTGGTGGAGACGGAACACTTCTGAGAGCTGCCAAAATTGTTGAGTATTCAGAAATTCCAATCCTGGGTATTTCATACGGTCACCTTGGCTTTTTGACCAGCGCAACCCCTAACAAAATGATTGAGATGGTAGCTGACGCCCTTGCAGGGGAGCTTCACGTTTCTAGAAGAGCAACGCTTGCAATAGAAACAGAATATGAGCTTCCATCTGGAGAAACTTACGTCGAGAAGACCTTCTCGCTCAATGATTTTGCTGTTTCTAGGGGTGGAGCAGGCGATATGGTTGAGTTTACGGTTTCTGTATCGGGCAACCATATCGATAAGCTTCGCGGAGATGGCTTTGTAGTTAGTACAGCAACTGGATCTACTGGTTATGCTCTTGCTGCTGGTGGCCCTATTGTTACACCAGAGTTCTCAGGAATGGTTTGTGTACCAATTGCACCACATACTATTTTGGCTCGCGCATTTCTTACCTCTCCTTCCGATGTGGTTGAAATCACTATGTCAAAAGATAGACCTGCACCATGTCACTTCTTCTCTGATGGACAAAACATCAAGCATCCAGAGGAGGGTGTGGCTACCAAAGCTTGCATCAGCCGTGGACCAGGAGACATTATTCTGCTTGATAGAAGCGCTGATAGTTTCTATCGTTCAGTTTCTCGCGTGTTTTACGGTAAAACTGGTCAGTAAGCAGGTCATATATGCTTGATGAACTTCGCGTGCAAAATGTTGCACTTATTGAAG
>NZ_CAUSFQ010000106.1:0-4015 GCF_963530955.1 Lancefieldella parvula
TATATTGTTTGCCTTCAAGCGTTGTTTGGCTGCTGTTTGGATATGCCTGCTGGTTATATTCATCTTTGTCGCCAGCGCGGAATTTATGCGTGGAGCGCCTGATAACGTTCTGGTAAATCTGCGAAGCAAGCGCCGAGGCGGCGGCACCAACGGCCACGCCGATAATCGAGCCTGCAATACCAATCTGGTTTGACAGTACAAACGCAGTCACCGCGGCAAGCGATGTTGCCAAAATTTGGGTAATTGAGACGTCCTTAAGAAGGCTGGGCTTCTCGTTTGTTGCCTCATCTGTAGGCTGAGCAGGCGAAGCTAATCGAGTTTTGTCTGCATCAAAGTGCTTATAGCTCACAAGATGCTCCTTTCTTCGAACTGATAGCCTACCTCATTTTTGTGAAGATGTAATGTTTCGTCGCTAAATCGCAACATCAGAGGGCAGTAAGTTTCATCCAACATACAACTTCAGTGTCGGAAATGGCGAGAAGTTCTGTGAGTAACTAAGCGATTTTCTTATGCGCGTGTTTCTCGCCATGTATTTGTTAAAAACGACCGTATCAAAGGTGATGAAACAAGGTATCATTTATATGTATCAGTTTTCCGTCAAACGGAGGTTTAGCATGCTTGTAAGCGCAAAAGCCATGCTCCAGAGTGCCGAGAAGGGCCACTATGGCATCGGCGCATTCAACGAGAACAACCTTGAGTGGACCGCAGCAATCCTTGATGCAGCAGAAGAGCTTCAGTCTCCTGTCATCATTCAGTGCACCAGCGGCGCAGCAAAGTGGCAGGTAAGCTACCGCGTTGTTGCAGACATGGTTCGTCGTCTTGTTGAGGACAAGAACATCACTGTTCCAGTTGCTCTTCACCTTGACCACGGTTCATACGAGGATGCATTCAAGTGCATCGAGGCTGGATTTACTTCCATTATGTACGATGGTTCTCACGAGCCTGATTTTGAGACCAACCTTAAGCGCACCGAAGAGGTCGTAAAGGCAGCTCACGCAAAGGGTATTTCTGTTGAGGCTGAGGTCGGCGGCATCGGCGGCACCGAGGACGGCGTTACCGCTAAGGGCGAGCTTGCTGATCCTGAGCAGTGCGCAAAGATTGCTGACCTGGGCGTTGACTTCCTTGCATGCGGCATCGGCAACATTCATGGTATCTATCCAGCTAACTGGGAGGGCCTCTCCTTCGACCAGCTCAAGGCTATCAAGGAGCGCGTTGGCGATCTTCCACTTGTTCTTCACGGTGGCACCGGCATTCCTGTAGAGCAGGTTCAGAAGGCTATCTCTATGGGCATTTCCAAGATCAATGTCAACACCGATCTTCAGCTTGTCTTTGCTGAGGCAACCAAGAAGTACGTTGAGGCTGGCCTTGTTGACAACGGCAAGGGCTACGATCCTCGTAAGCTCCTAAAGCCTGGTCGTGAGGCAATCGTTGAGCGCACCAAGGAGCTCATCCGCGAGTTTGGTTCCGACGGTAAGGCTTGGAACTAACCTTCGGCATGCGCTGAGCGCGGGCGTTGGCACGTTGATGCGATGATGCGACGCACGCTCGCAGCTAGTTAAAGCGACGGACCTGGATTTTCTCCAGGTCCGTTTTTTTGTTTGGGCTGGCATGTGCGAAAGACATGCGCCCAGCACGTTCTTCTCGCGAGGGGCGGGTGATGTGTTTGATGTGAGCCTGAATTTCTCGCCAAGTCTGAACGATTTGCCGGATTTTCTCACCATGTCTGAGTAATTTGCCTGTTTTTCTCGCCTTATCTGAGTGATTTTGTTCAGACTTGTTAAACATTTCAGGCTCAGTTTCATGAAAGAGAAGTGCGCAAGCCGCTTGGTCAAGTTCGCATTTCGGACTAGCGTCAATTAACGTGTAATACTCATTTGCGTCATGCAGTATGGAGAAGAATACTCATTTAAATATGGAATTCTAATTTTGTCACTTATTTGTCACGAAATTGAGAAAATACATTTATTTAGCGGTCTAATCTTTGTAGCAGGACTTTTATAAGATGATATTTTAAGGTGTTTTTAATCTATCTGCGGAAATAAGGTATTAATCAAATATTCGTAGGTTTTTTGTTGTTTTGCTTATTTGACTTTTAGAAATACTATTCCCATATGGAATATTACCTTTCACATACATCTGCTCTACAAATTTATCGTGCTTTGCGAACACGGAGACACGAACTCTTAACTCATGGATTTAATGAGTATCTGAATAAGTTCAATTTAGATGCTAGACAATTACTGGCCAAAGATGATATTCCTTATCGCGATTTGGTTAGAGCTATTAATGCCGAGTTGCTAGTAGATTATGGTATTGAACTTAAAAATCCAGTCGAAATTACTGTGAGTAATAAAAAGAATTCTTGTGTTTATGAGGGAATTCATTTTCATGTGGATACCTGTGCTTCGTTTGGTTCTGTGATAAAACTGAATATAAACAGTTCTTCAGTTTTAATTTCATCTCCATTTGAATTGCTGTTTCAAATGGCTTCTAAATTGAGCCTGTTTGAACTAGTACTCCTCATTTCAGAATTCCAAGGACGTTTTGTTATTGATGCGTCAACAGGAGAATTGCAGTCAAATTGGTATACGCCTCTTTTTAAAAAGTCAGAATTACTTGCATATCTCACCAAAAAGAAAGGTGTTAGATCTTTTAGAAAAGTAAAGGCTGCGGCAGATTTGTCTGTTGAAAATGCAGCTTCGCCGATGGAGGTTAAACTGGCACTTCGAGCTTTATTGCCAGTGTATAAAGGTGGATATGCTATTCCATGCGTTGAGTTAAACAAAGAATTTGAGATACAAAATATGTCAGGTATCAAATCTCAAAAGAAAAATCGTGCAATCAATCTACTTCTATCCAGCGGTGTATCAAATGCACGAGGTACTCAAAATGTAGCACTTGAATATAACGGATCTGTTCATGAATCGATTGATGCCGCAGACAGGGACTACAAACGAAATAACGAACTTTTAGCTGCTGGTATAGAAGAGTTTGTAATTAGCAAAAATGAATATGACGATATCGTTTTTATGGATAATCTATTTACGGTCATTCGCTCTAGGCTAAATCTACCAAGAAGACATACATCTTCAAAACAAAGGCAAATTGAAAGAGAGAAAAGAATTAAATTGTGGAAAGAGTTAGAAAAGATTTAGAAATACTAACTTGAATCTACGATAAATTCTTCAAGCCTAGGAAATCGTTCAAGCCCTAGGAAATCGATCAAGCCCTAGGAAATCAGAGCCTGAATAACTTACCAAGTCTGAGTAAAATCGCTCAGACTTGGTGAGAAAAACCGGCAAATCACTCAGACATGGTAAGAGAATCCGGCAAATCGTTCAGACATGATGTGATTTTCAGGCTCACGCTCGCCGCACTCCTGGTGCGTCTTTCTCGCGAGAAACCCGGTGCACTTCAGAGCCCTCTTGTCATGAAGCCCCACCGCACACGACAATAAAACCGCAGCTTAAACGCTTACTCAGCGGTAGGGTTGTCGGCGGGGGAGACGTGCATGTTGCCTTCGTTGCGGGCGATGTCTGCGAGCGTCTTGCTGTCCAGGAAACTGGAGGTCATGCGGCCAAGGTCGCGCCAAATGTTGATGGTGGTGCAGGACTCCATCTGGGGACAGAGGGTGGTGTTTGTGCAGTTCAAGCAGCTAGCGGGCGCAAGATTTCCTTCGGCTGCACGAAGAATCTCACCCAGCGTGTAGTCCTCGGGCTTGCGTGCGAGGCGATAGCCGCCGCCCTTTCCGCGCAGACTCTCGACGTATCCAGCCTTGTGCATCAGGGCAATGACCTGCTCAAGGTACTTGCGCGAGATGTTCTGGCGCTCGGAAACGTCGCCCAGCGAGACCCATCCCTCGTGAACGGCCAGGTCAGCCATTGCGCGGAGTGCGTACATTCCCTTTGTAGAGAACATTCCGGCCACGGCTACTCGCCGTCCTCGGCGCGCTTGCTCTCGGTGCCATCCTCGGCGTGCTTGCTCTCGGCGCCGTCCTCGGCGCGATTACTCTCGG
>NZ_CAUSFQ010000107.1:0-3957 GCF_963530955.1 Lancefieldella parvula
TTTTGGTTTGTCAAAACCTCGAGAAGTACTATGGAAATCGTGGAAACATCACTAAGGCGCTGGACGGCATTAATCTTTCTGTAGCTCGCGGTGAGTTCATAGCCATCATGGGTCCTTCTGGTTCTGGCAAAACTACACTTTTGAACTGCATCTCTACCATTGATCAGGCATCTGCGGGCCACATCTTTATTGATGACCAGGAGCTTTCCAGCCTGCGCGGCGCAGAGCTTTCTGCCTTTAGGCGTGACCGCTTGGGCTTTATTTTCCAGGACGCAAACTTGCTTGATAGCCTTACTGCTCGCGAGAATATCGCGCTCTCACTAACCATTGGTCACGTCCGCGCTCAGGAAGTTTTGGAGCGCGTAGAAAACGTTGCAAAACTTCTCCAGATTTCCGAGGTACTGGACAAGTTCCCTTACGAGATGTCCGGTGGCCAGCGTCAGCGCGTTGCCGCAGCTCGAGCAATTGTTACCAACCCTTCGTTGGTCCTGGCAGATGAGCCTACTGGAGCTCTGGATTCAAAGAACGCTCGTACACTTCTGGAGAGCCTTGAGAACCTCAACCGTAATGGTGCAACTATTGCCATGGTCACTCACGATTCATATGCTGCTTCTTACGCTCATCGCGTTATTTTCATTAAAGATGGTCGCATCTTTAATGAGATAGTTCGTGGCGAGAAACCCCGTAAGCAGTTCTTTGACCAGATCATGGATGTTGTTTCATTCCTGGGAGGAGAGGGTGCTGATGTACAGTAAAATCGCGCTTGGTAACGTCAAGAAATCACTGCGCGATTTCAGCATTTACTTTCTGACATTGGCAGTAGGCGTTGCGCTGTTTTATTCTTTCAATTCAATTACGCAGCAATCTATGGTGTTGAATCTTTCTGAAGATCAGCGAAACATTGTTCAGCTTTTGAGTAATACCATTTCTGGAGTAAGCGTTTTTCTTGCCGTTATTATGGGATTTCTTTTTGTCTATGCTAATCAGTTTCTGATTCGCCGTAGAAAAAAAGAATTTGGAATGTACCAGATACTGGGTATGACCAAGAGAAATGTCTCTAAGATTATGAGTATTGAGACACTGCTTGTTGGTTTTCTCGCCCTGGTAGTTGGCCTTGTTGCAGGTATTTTTATCTCTCAATTTATGATGTTTGCAACGGCCCACATGTTCAACACAACTCTTGATTCGTTCAAATTTGTCTTCTCGCAAACTTCACTGATTCAAACGGTTATTTACTTTGTGGTTATGTTTGTGGTTGCGCTTATTTTTAACGTCACCACGGTGTCCCGCTACAAGCTCATCGACCTTCTTAACGCAGACAAAGTAACTCAGACCGTTAAGGTAAGAAATCTTACCGTCTCAGTTCTACTCTTCCTGGCTTCTCTTGGAATCATTGCTTATTCCTATATCTTGCTTCAGCACAATGGTTTAAAACAGATAGACGAAGAGTTTGCCCTGGCTACTGCTTTGGTATCTGTGGGCACAGCACTCTTTTTCTTCTCAATCTCTGGTTTCTTGCTCAGATTTATGCAGATGCAGAAGGGCTTCTACTACAAGGGTCTTCACGCGTTTATCCTGCGTCAGTTTAACGCTCGTGTTAATACTGCTTGGGTTTCCATCTCTTTAGTCTGCGCCATGCTCTTTGTGGCAGTCTGCGGACTTGGTACGGGTTTCTCGCTTGTTGACTCTATGAATGCCAGCTTCTCTAAGCTCAAAACGTACGATGTTTCTGTAGCAATTAATCCGGGCTCAGAGCGCAGTTATACTCCTGGTCCAGCAGATTCGTACGACTACCTTTCTGTAGTGCAGAAGCTAGATCCAGAGTGGGATAAAACTATCAAAAACGCCTTCCAGGTAGATACGTACTACGCTCAAGATGATCCAACAACACCTAGTTTTACGTATGGCTCTATTGATGCGGTAACGGGCAAGCGCTTTGGTGATTACTTTACCGGCTATAGCGGTCAGGAAGATCCTGCGCAGAGAAATGTGACTCTGATGAGAGCTTCTCAGTACAACAAGCTGCGTGTTGCATCTGGCCTTGAGCCTGTTGACTTTGGTACTGACGGTTATATGGTTTGGACACTTGATACTAATCTCACAAAATACTGGCAGGATTCTCTTGCAAACAATCCCGAGCTTACCATTCAAGGTCACAAGCTCCATGCCGTTGGTGGAACGCTTGACATTGCACAAACACAAGGTGGACCTGCTCTTATGCCTGCATATGGAATCGTAGTTGTTGCTGATCAAAGTTTCCCTTCAAGCACCGTTTTGACCAACTCTTACATCTTGGGCAACTATCAAACCCCAGGCGATGCCACTGAGGCTCAATTCCGAAATCAGATGAAGCAGTACTTTGGCGATGGCGGCCTAACTGGAAATGATTCCGACCCGTATTCGTTGATGTTTGTTGTTACTGCTTCTCAATACATTCAATCTACTGTTGGACTCTCTGGTATTGTGACGTATTTGGCGCTGTACATCGGTCTGGTACTCTTCATTGCGTGCGCCGCTATCTTGGCACTTCAGCAACTCTCCGAGGCATCGGACAACGCTCGCGCTTACCAAGTTCTTGCAGAGCTTGGTGCCGAGAAGGGCCTTGCAAGTCGTGCACTCTTTGTTCAGATTGGCGTGTACTTCCTGTTCCCACTGCTTATGGCAGCTGCACATGCTACTTGTGCGATGTCCATTATGGTTTCTGTCATCAAGTCGATTGGCAACTTTGATGTAGCTAGCAGCATTGGTGGAGTGGTTGCAGTCGCAGCTGCTTTGTATGGTGGATACTTCCTGGTTACCTATTTTGCTGCACGTTCAATCATCTTTAGAGGTGCTAAGAGGATGCAGTAAGTTGCACCTTCGTGTTGTAAATTCGTGAAAGAAGGACGGATGTTTCTCTGTGGAGCATTCGTCCTTCTCGCTTAGGTAAAATAGAAACGTTATGTCAGATGGTATCTGTGCAGAGCACATACTCAAGGAGGCATCATGGGTCTTTGGTCAAAGGTTAGAAATGTGTTTGTTCCTTCTAATGGAACAGAGCAGCCTCAGAAGGCTACATTTGCTACCAGGGAAGACACTATCTATGCACCAGTTTCTGGTGTTCTGGTAAGCGTACAAGAGGTTCACGATGAAGTAATCTCAAGCGGTCTCTTTGGCCAGGGCTATGGTATTTTGCCCGTTGGTCTTGATTGCGTCTACGCTCCTTGTAATGCCCGCGTTACCGCAACTAACGTAACCAATCATTCAATTGGCCTTACCACCGATACAGGTATTGAGATTTTGATTCACATTGGCGTTGGTACCATCGAAATGAATGGCAAGGGTTTTACCCGTTACGTTCATGCTAACGATGAGGTCAAGGCTGGTACTCCACTGATTTCGTTTGACGCTGCTGCCATTGAAGAGGCAGGATATGAGAACGTTGTGGTTGTTACCGTTGTTAACGCAGATACGTATGAGCGCATTGACCTCATTGGTGAGTCCGGAACGCTGATTGGTGGTCGTCCACTGGTTAAGATTGGCGATCCTTTAATGTGCGTCAAGCACTAGGGTTTCTCGCCAGCAAAGCATCTGCAATAAACGAGGTTTTACATGCTTAGAGTTACTAAGGCAATTCTTCACGTCTTTGATTTTGAGACGGGAACTAAATACTTCTCTCAATCTACCTTGGATTTAGAGGACCGTCAGACAAAGTCATATGTGCAGCGTAGACTGCGTAAAATTACGGCAAATCCAGAGTCTAGGCACGGAGAGTTTGCTCCTACCAGTAATTTTGCTGGAGGTCTTCAGGAGTATGCTCACGGAGATGTTGAGTTTGTAGAGTTTTCTCACCAGATTGCTCAGTGGTTCTGGGAAGAGCTTCGTCGTGCAGATGACGTTGAGCAGTGCGATCTTCTTGTAGCGGACTACATTGATACCGATGCAGGTCAAGCGCTTGCCAGTGCTGCTGCAGATGAC
>NZ_CAUSFQ010000108.1:0-3943 GCF_963530955.1 Lancefieldella parvula
CCGTTGAAGATGTGAGACCAGTTGTTACCTGCGTTCAGGTCAAACTCGTCAACCTGAGTGCCGTCTGCATAGAGCCTGACGTGAACACTAGTAGGACGCAAGCCCTGAGCATTATTGTCGTCAACCCAGACCTTCTTAACTGGAATGCTCAAAGCCTCAGGAGCGTGCTGGTTTGTAATCTCAAAGCCGTTGATGCTTGTAGTGTAGTCAGGTACAGCGTCCTCAGAAACGGTGTAGGTAATCTCTGTGTTGCCACTGAACTTAGGCAGGTCAGAGAAGGTGTACTCCCAGTTATCTGCAGCGGTAACAGTCTTGTGCTGAACCTCAACACCATCTGCAAGAAGTCTGACAACAATGGAAGCAGGGCGCTTACCGTCGTTATTGTTGGAGTCGTCCCAAAGCTTTTTACCAGAGACGGAGACCTTCTCCTGCTGCAGCTGGTTGGTAACACTCAGTGCAACGGAATCGTTTGGTGAATTCTCATCTGCCTGACCAGAAGTAGCAGTCACCTTGTACTTCTTGCCATTGTAAGTGACCATGCCATTAGCGTCTGTGCCTACCTCTTCAAGAGTGTAGACGATAGGAGTCTTTGTGCTGGTTCCATCGTTGTGAGTTTCAATGGTGTACTTACGAAGATGTGTGAACGAAGCAGTCCAGTTGTTAGCCGCGGTAAGGTCGAGCGTCTTACCAGTATCAACACCGTCGGCAAGAAGCTTTACGGTAATGGAGGTAGCATCTGGCTGAGCAATTGCGTTACCGTCAGCGTCAAGCCACTTCTTCTCTACCTTGACATCCATGATATCAACAAGCTGGTTTGCGACCTTCTCGGTACGGCGCATAGCTGCTTCGTTGTTGTAGATAACGCTCATGTCGTTGTATGCAAGAGCCTCGGAGAGGTTTGGATCATACAGTGGTGCCTTCATGGTAAGAACCGCAGACAGAACGGTGTATGGAGGCAGAATAGTGCCATCCTTACCAACAATCTTGATTGCCGTTACCTTGGTGTAGTCAGCTGGAGTCTTAGTCCACTCTGGGCTGTTAATCTCGTTGATATCGTTCTGAGCTGGGTGTTCATCAGTACGATAGTAAATATCGTACTGGGAGCTGACGTCAGTTGAGCCAATCTTCAGCTCAATAGGACCCTGAAGTGTATTGCTGAAAGCAGAGTTTCTGCCGTCGCCCACATATGGCAACACGTCGTACATAAGGATCTTATTCATTGGCGTGTTGTAGTAGTTACGAATGCTCAGACGATACTGGAAGAGTCCGCTGGTATCGGTGACGCCAGCAAAGTCAGTCATGATAGTAGCCGAGGTAAATGCCCTACCGTAGAATGTACCGCCGCCAGCAATATTTGGCTCAAGACTACGGATGTGTTTATCAGACTGGATACTCTCAACGTTGTTGCCAAGAACCTTTGCAGTTGCCTTCAGAATAGTCTCGTCAGTGACACCATTCATATTGATGTCAAGATTATCCCGAACAAAGTTACTGGCGTTATACATACCAGAGAAGTCATCTGGTGTGCCGTGAGTCCAGTTTGTGGCGTAGAAGTAGACGTCATTATTGTTGTTCAGAACGTCATTCTCGGCCTTAGAAGGAATGATGTCGTCGTTGATTACCAGGTTCCTAATCTCATAACCCATGGTTCCATACTGATACACGTATCCAGATGGAAGGGTAATCTTGATTGCATTGCGACCGGTCTCGTTGTAGTTCCTGATGTACTCAACCTTCTCAGGCTGCAGCGAGTCAGCAATTGGTGAAACCGAGGTGTTCGCGTCATAAGAAACGCCTGCAGGGAGAAGATCAACGAAGGTTGGATTCTTCAAATAACGAGCAGGTGAAAGCTCTGACAGTGCAAAGCCAAAGCGAGCACTGAAGCGCTCGTTTGGCATACCAACGCGCTGGTACCAAGAGGACTTGGACAGCCAGACCTTCTCGCTAAATGGAGTAAAGCGAGTATCCCAATTTGCGGAGAAGTTCATTGGGGTCTTGGTGCCGTCGGTATTAACTTTGTTGGCATTGACCTTGATGATGTTGGTAATTGGCCTATCGCTGTAGACCTCGCCAAATGGATTCATGAACATCATCTGGATGTTGAAATCAATGTTGCTGGTTGGCTGCAGGGTTACGTTCTTGAAGTAAATACCAATCTTCCTGTACTGAGGAGACACAGCGGAAGCATTGGATGGATCAAGCGTACCCTGGTTGATCTGGTCCAGATAGGACTGCAGCTGCTGCTGGCTTGCCGAGTTCATGTCAGCACGGTAAAGCCAGTTTGCACCGTTCTTCCTGGTAGGAATGATGTCGTAGCTGCCGTCTGCCTTGTAGCCACGGACCTCAATCTGGTCCATGGAGAGTCCAACTCGCTGGCCAACTGCAACAAGATTGCCGGTCAGCGCAGTCATGAAGAGGCGGTTGTCGGTGTTGGCAACATCCTCGATGAACTCGATGTCGGTGAGTGGGGTGTCCAGCTTGTTGACCAACTTGATAGTGTAATCAAGCTTCTTAACAGCAAGACCGTTCTTGTCGTACTGGATGGTAACGGGACCGCGCTTGCTAAGCATGCCGTTACCGCTGAAATCATTACCAGCAAGGCGGAACTGCTTAGAGTCGTCATCAAAGTTGTGCTCGTTGCCTGGGACTTGGCCAACAGTCTCTTCTGCTGCACTTGGGTTGTAAGGTATGCCCTGAACCGTTGCAGTGTTGTTGAAGATTACGCGATTAGTGCCGTTGAGGTAGCGAGCGCCCGGGAAGGAAAGCTTGAGCTGGGAATATGCAGGAAGGTTATCTCTGATGTAGTCGTTAAGAATGGTGGTTCCTGCAGGAATATCAAATTTGAGGGTTACGGTACGTCCATCTGGGCTGAGCGTCCAGTTAGGGTTCTTAGCTGGGTCAAAGTGAGCGGTAACGGTCTGACCTGCTGCGTTTACGTATGTAGGAAGGGTATCAGTAATGATGATGGAGCGATAAGCACGATGATACTGGTAAAGCCTAAAATTAAAGATGACGTCTGAAGTTTTATCGTTGGAAAGCGCGGACGAATCACCTGGGGCGTTAATACCACCATACAGGAGCTGATCGTTGGTTTCTTCACCTGCAACCTGCTTCATAAGCCAAGGCTTGTCGTAGGTGATGGAGTATGTCTGATCAGGCATGTTAGCAAGCTCTGTGCCGTCTGCATTGTACACACGAACAACTGGCTTGAGCTGGAAATCTGCTGGGGTAACCATATCTCTGAAGCTCATAACGTAAGGGAGCTCCAGCTTAACGGTGGTATCGATAGTGTTGAGGTACAGGCGCTTAATGGTCCTGCCATCAGGGGTAACGATGGTCTCCTCGCGCTTGATAATAGGCTGAGTAGCTGCTGCTGGGGTAGCAAAGTTATCAAGGTAGGTGTTAGGAGTAATGTTGTTGGTGTTATTGACGTTTTCAGAGGACTGCTTGGTGTTTACCTCAATCTCCAGGTAAAGACCGTCGATTGGCTTATGAAGGCCAGTTGCGTCAATCTCGATACCTGTAGAGATGTTTGCATTGTCCTTAACGGTTGTGGGTGAAGTGGGCTTAAGGTTAACAGTAAGTTCTCCGTCAGCGCCAAAATCAATGTTCTGCGACAACGGATAGGTCACTGCCTTTGCAACAGTGCTTGTACCCAAAATAATGATACCGGTGAGCATCATTATTGCTGCAAACATAGTTGCAAACGACTTCTTAAAGTTGCTCATATCAACCCCATCTTTCCTATCGAACATACCCCTGGAGATATATAAAGCTCCACTAAACATACTAATGGTTTTTGACAAAATATTTAAAGAAATATCGTGTTCAAATAAATTTTTTTATTTCAATCTTGGACAAAGACTTTGAAAACTGACTAAATTGCGCTCAATTAATGCTACAAAGTGCGTAGATTTAACTTCATTACTCCTGGCGAGAAAAA
>NZ_CAUSFQ010000109.1:0-3928 GCF_963530955.1 Lancefieldella parvula
CCGGAGAAGAAGTCGGTACTACTGTCGTTGAGGAGGACTAATGAGCGTTCATTCTGATAAAGCTAAGCAGTCTATGGAGAAGTGCATCGAGGCACTTAAGAATAACTTTGGTCGTGTTCGTACTGGTCGCGCAAATCCGCATGCGCTTGATCACATCAAGGTAGACTACTATGGCCAGCCAACCCCAATTTCTCAGCTTGCAGCTATCAAGGTTCCTGAGGCATCTATGCTGCTTGTTGAGCCATGGGATAAGACTGCTCTAAAGAGCATCGAGAAGGCCATTGAGACTTCTGACCTTGGTATTACTCCATCTAATGATGGCTCTGCTATCAGGCTTCCTTTCCCAATGCCAACCGAGGAGCGCCGTCGTGAGCTTGCTAAAGAGTGCTCTCAGATTGCTGAGGAAGCTCGAGTAGCTGTTCGTAACGTCCGTCGTGACATTAATGGCAAGATTGAGCGCGATGAGGAGCTATCTGAGGACGATCAGAAGCGCGAGAAGAACGGTATTCAGAAGTTGACCGATACCTATATTGCACAGATTGAGTCTCTTCTTAAGACCAAGACTTCAGAAATCATGGAGATTTAAGTGCAGTTTGATACAGACAAGCTCGTCCAGTATTTCTCTGACGCACCAGAAGATATCAGTCTTGCTGATATCAATTTAGAAACTATTCCGTCTCACGTTTCCATCATTATGGATGGAAACGGTAGATGGGCTACAGCTCGCGGACTTGATAGAACCGAAGGTCATAAGGCCGGCGTTCTTTCTTTGCGCGAGGCTGTTACTACAAGCGTGCGCCTTGGATTGGACGTTCTGTCGGTTTATGCGTTCTCTACAGAAAACTGGAAACGCCCTCAGCGTGAGGTTGACTTGCTCATGCGTCTGTTTGCAGAGACGCTGCTCAAAGAGCTTCCACTGTTCCATCAAGAGAACGTAAAGCTGCGTTTCTTTGGTGACCTTGAGGCTTTGCCAGAGAAGACCCGCAAGACCTTCCAGCGCGGACTTGATGAGACCGCACAAAACACCGGTATGACGTTTGCGCTTGCGGTCAATTATGGCTCTCGCGCAGAGCTGACCAGAGCAGCTGTTCTTCTCGCCAACCAAATTGCTGGGGGCAGCGTGTCTGCTGACTCGGTGACTTCGGCTGACCTCGAGAAGAACCTCTATACAGCAGGACTTCCTGATCCAGACCTTTTGATTCGCACGTCAGGAGAGCTGAGGCTTTCTAACTATTTGTTGTGGCAGCTGGCTTACTCGGAGCTGTATGTTACGCAAACTTACTGGCCTGACTTCTCTAAGTGGGATTTTTTGCGCGCCATTAAGGACTATCAGAGTCGCGAGAGGCGATTCGGAGGAGTGAAATAGTGGTGGACAATACGCGCGATTCCAAAAAGCCTACTTCCAGGATTGATGCTGACTCTCAGTTAAATCCTGAAGAAACAGGTAGTGTTGGAATTGATAGACAGATAGAAAAGCTGGAGATTCGTCGCTCACTTAAAGAGCTACAACGATCCGCTGGTAACCTTATGGGCCAGCGAGTTCGTGGCGTTACCGAAAAGCTTTTGACCCGCACCCTGTCTGGCGTAGTTTATGCAGCTATTGTGCTCGCTGCACTGTTTGTTGGCAAAGAAGCTACTATTGTTTTGATTGCTGGCATGGCATGGCTCTGCTGCTCTGAGTTCTTCCATATTTGCCGTATGGGCGGACGTATGCCAAACGAGCCTCTTGGCCTTGTCTTCTCGCTTGTTTTTCCCATAATTGCGTACTTTGGTCACGTCTTTCCGCTGGTATTTTCTCTGCTTTTGATTATTCTTTGCGGACTTTGGTATGTTTTTACGCCACGAGCAAACCTTGCAGACGTGGCAGTTACGGCTTTTGGACCACTGTATACCTCGCTTTCACTTTCAACGGTAGTGCTTCTGAGATCCACAGAGCCAAGTTTTTCTATTCCTTGGATTACGCTTGCCGTCATGCTCTCTGTGTGGGCTAACGATTCATTTGCGTATTTGTTTGGATCTAAATTTGGCAAGCATAAACTGGCGCCAAGAATTTCTCCTAATAAGAGTTGGGAGGGCTTCTACGGCGGTCTTTTAGGTTCAATGCTTGTGTGGTTCTTGATGGCAGTTTTTGGTGCAATTAATATGAATCCACTGTTTGCACTGCTCTTTGGCATAACAGAAGGCATCTTCTCTGTTGTTGGAGACCTCTTTGAGTCTCGCATTAAGCGAGGAGTGGGCCTCAAGGATTCTGGTTCAATTATGCCTGGTCATGGCGGACTACTTGATAGAACCGATTCGATGATTTTTGGAACTATGGCGGCGTTTCTTCTCTTCCAGCTTGCCGTGCTCTTTAGCCAGGTCAAGCTACCTATTGCGCTGCCGTTTGGAGCATAGGTTTTGAGCATTTTTGAAGATACCGCGCCTCGTGCTGTAAGGCATGAGCCTCTGCGTGTTGCTGTCCTCGGAGCTTCGGGTTCTGTGGGTATGCAGACGCTTGATGTATGCCGTCATTTCCCGCAAAAGGTGGAGGTTGCTGCCCTTGCGGTGAGTTCGTCGGTTGAGTTTGCCGTGAAGGCAGCAGCTGAGTTCAACTGCAAATACGTTGCTTTTGCCGATGCAAGTGTCAAGGGCAACGCCCTTCTCGACAGCTTGCCCCAAGGTTGCAACGCAAGCTTTGGTCCTGAGGCCGTTCAGGCGCTTGCTGAGCTGGATGATGTTGACTGCGTAGTTAACGCAGTGGTGGGAGAGGCTGGCATTTACGCTGGTCTGGCCGCTGTGAAGGCTGGCAAAGTGCTGGCTTACGCTAACAAGGAGTCAATTGTTGTTGGCGGAGACCTTCTGATGCCTCTGGTCAAGCCTGGTCAGCTCATCCCCGTTGATTCTGAGCACAGTGCCATCTTCCAGTGCCTTATTGGCGAGAACCCCGCTGATATCCAAAAGATTTGGCTTACCTGCTCCGGTGGTCCGTTCTTCGGATATTCTCGTGAGCAGCTCAAACACGTTTCGGCCGACGACGCCTTGGCGCATCCAACCTGGAAGATGGGTGCCAAGATTACCATCGACTGCGCCACGCTCATGAATAAGGGTCTTGAGCTCATTGAAGCTCATCACCTCGTTGACACTCCAATGGATAAGCTTGAGGTGTTGGTACATCGTCAGAGTCGCATTCACTCTATGGTTGAGTTTGTTGACGGCTCTGTTAAAGCGCAGCTCGGAGCCTCTGATATGAGGCTGCCTATCCAGTTTGCGCTGAGCTATCCACATCGTTGGCCTGCAATTGCAAAGCCGGTTAAGTGGCAAGAAACCACTCCTCTCACAGGCGATTATGCTGACGAGAAGACCTTTGGATGCCTAGCTCTTGCTCGTCATGCAGGAACTGTTGGAGGAACGCTTCCTTGCATTATGAATGCAGCTAATGAAGTTGCTAACCATGCATTTAGACGAGGAAGATGTTCATTTCTTGATATTGAGCGCATTGTTGCTGAGACTATGAATGCCTCTGAAGTTCAAAGGGTAGAAGACCTTCAACAATTGACGCTTGTAGACGCAGAGGCACGAGCTTTAGCCCGTTCTTTTGTGGGATAGGAATTTTGTGAATTTGATAGCTATTCTTTCACCAATTTTTTGGGGACTCTTGGTCCTCTCGCTCCTTGTATTTGTTCACGAGGCTGGTCATTACGGTATGGCT
The DNA here is from genome assembly GCF_963530955.1 of Lancefieldella parvula. Lineage (GTDB taxonomy): Bacteria > Actinomycetota > Coriobacteriia > Coriobacteriales > Atopobiaceae > Lancefieldella > Lancefieldella parvula_A. Next base: position 3,689 of record NZ_CAUSFQ010000109.1, read on the forward strand.
CGCCTGTGTGGCGTCCGTGTAACTGAGTTTTTCTTGGGCATGCCGTTCAAGTACAAGCTTTCTCATAAGAGCAAAAAATACGGTACCGAGGTTGGCGTAACGCCCCTTCTTTTTGGTGGCTATACGCGCATCTGCGGTATGGAAGGCGAGCTTGATGAGCTGCTTCCACAGGCTCTTATGAGCGTTCAAGAGGCAGGTTCACTTGAGGTTGGCGCTCTTGCAGCAAAACTTAACTGCGAG
>NZ_CAUSFQ010000110.1:0-3894 GCF_963530955.1 Lancefieldella parvula
GCATGCAAAGTTAGATGCACAATCTGGATGGGAGATTTTGGGTCCTGCTGATTGTGTAAAAGCAAAGGTAAAAGATAAGTACCGCAGACACATTTTAGTAAAATCTCCCGTAGATGCTCAGGTGGGAGAAATTCTTTCTCAGTGTGCTGCTTCACTTGATAAAAGAGTGGGTATCAACGTGACATTAGATGTTGATGCTTACGACATGATGTAAGGATAGTTATGAGCTCTGAAGCTGATGATATGGTGCTTTGGCCAGACCCTCGTCTGAGCCAAAAGTGTGAAGAAATTGACGATATTAACGACGATGTCCGTAAGATGGCCGAGCATATGCTTAAGGTTATGTACGCCACCGACGGCGTTGGTCTTGCTGGCCCTCAGGTTGGCTACATGAAGCGCATGGTAGTTATCGATGTTGATTACCCTAACGGCCAAGAGAACCCTTTTGTGCTCATTAATCCAGAGATTAAAGTTGCAGATGGTGAGCCTCGTGTATATGAAGAGGGTTGCCTTTCGTTCCCAGGCATTACCGTTCCTGTTACGCGTCCAAGCCACGTTGTCGTTCATGCATATAACCTTGATGGTGATCTGATGCGCTATGAAGCAGAAGGAGACCTTCTCGCCGTTTGTTTGCAGCATGAGATTGACCACATCAACGGCGTAACCATGCCAGATCATCTGGGACCAGGTGCTCGTATGGAGACGCTGCAGGAGTACAAAGAGGCACTGGCTTCTGGCGCTCGTCCTGGTCAGACAGACTATTAGGAGTTGACATGCGCGTAGTCTTTATGGGAACTCCAGACTTTGCTGTTCCATCGCTTAAAAAACTTGCCCATGATCACCAGGTAGCTTTGGTTATTACAAGGCCAGATGCCGTTCGTGGTCGTGGTAAGGCGCTTGAGCCGTCTCCTGTAAAAGAATGCGCACAAGAACTTGGTTTGCCTGTTCTTGAGGCAAATCGCATGACTCCAGAAGTAATTTCTGCCATGCGTGAGGTACAACCAGAAGCGCTCTGCGTGGTTGCTTTTGGCTGCATTTTGCCTGATGAGGTAATCTCTCTCGCGCCTTACGGTACTTTGAACGTTCACGCATCACTGCTGCCTCGCTGGCGAGGAGCTGCTCCAATTCAGCGCGCCATCCTCGCGGGTGATGCTGTTGCTGGCGTTTCTATCATGAAAATTGCTCATGAACTTGATGCAGGAGATTGGTGCAAGCAAGCATCGTGTGAGGTTGGCTCCAAAAATACTGAGCAACTCACTAACGCTCTGGCACAGCTAGGTGCTGATGCTCTGTCACAGGCTCTTTTTGAGCTCAAGGGAGGTTCTCTTGAGTGGCAGTCACAAGATGAGCGAGAAGTAACGTTTGCTCCTAAAGTTACTAAGCAAGAAATGAAGCTTGCTCCAGAAGATTCAGCCCAGGTAAACGCCCTGAGGGTTCAGGCTTCCTCTGATACCGCTCCAGCTCGTGTATCTGTTGGAGGCAGGTCTCTTCGCGCTTTGTCCGCTCAACTGGCACCAAGTGAAGTTTCTGTTGCTCAAGGTCAGGTTGCAGTTCAAGATCATAGGTTGTTCCTTGGCTGTGCTGAAGGTGTCCTTGAGCTTCTTGAGGTGCGTCCAGATGGCAAGCGCTCTATGGATGCAAAATCATTTGCCGCAGGACTTCAGAAGTCCCAGATGTCCTGGCAGATGCTTCACTAATGGCCACCTTAACTCCTGCTCGAAGAGTAGCCTATCAAGCATTTTTTGAGTGCAGACGTAACAATCTACGTATTCGTGATTATTTAAGGGAGTCAAAAGACTTCTCGGAACTTTCTGTACAAGACAAAGCTTTTGCTACTCGTCTTGCGCTGGGAGTAACGCTTACCAAAGGTAAGCTTGATGAAGCTTTAAAGAATCATCTTAACTCAGGTATTCACCTAGAACCAAAGGTACAGGACGCTCTTCGTATAGCTGTATTTGAGGTTTTATATTTAGAGACAAGACGCGACGCCGCCATCAGCCAAGGTGTTGAGCTAGTAAAGTCTATTTCAAAGCGTTCTTCTGGTCTTGCAAATGCTGTGCTTAGAAAAATTTCTGAAAAAGAAGCTCAGCTTACGCGTGCAAAGAATCCCAAAACGCCTTCAGAGCTTTCGTGGGCGTCAGGTATTCCTGAGTGGATTTGCTTGGAGATTATTGAGTCACTTGGAGAATCTGCTGCTCAAAAACTCATTCTTAATCTTAAAAACCCAGCTCCTGTGTATGTTCTACAAAGAAACGTATCAGAACAACAATTGCAGAGCAGCTCTTTAGAGTTACAGCAAACAGTTCTGCCAGATGTGTATGAGGTAAATAATCCTGCTCAACTTAACGTTGACGCATATGTAAAGAAAGTTCAGCTTGTTCCTGCAGATTTAGCCTCTCAGCTTGTGGCATTTCTCGCGGCATCTTATGTAGACCAAGATATGCTTGAGGTTGGACAGGGTAGAGGGACCAAATCTTTGTTGCTCTCTCATGCATTTGAGGTGCTAGATAAAGAGAATCCCCACATCACCGCTGTTGAGCTTGTAAAAGGAAAGTCCCACGTTTCAAAAAGAAGATTGAAGACCGCTGGACTTTCAGATCAGGTTACATCACTCACGTTTGATGCCACACAGTTTGTATCACCAGAGGTTCCAGAAGAGCTTAATCAGAGCTTTGACGTGGTGTTTATTGACGCTCCCTGTTCTGGCTTAGGCACGCTTCGTCGCCATCCAGAGATTGCGTGGAATTTGTCACCAGAAAGTCTGTATGACGGGGGAGAGCTTACCGCTTTACAAACCAAACTCTTGCAGAGCTGTAGCAGCCGTGTAGAGGTGGGTGGCTTTATAGTCTATGCGACGTGTTCGCTCTCAAATTCAGAGAATCAGCAGGTTATTGACGATTTTCTTGCAAGTTCAGAGGGTTCTCACTTTGAGGTGCAAAATCTTTTTGAGTGCTCCGCGCGTGCATGCTTAACCTCAGAAGCACAAGAGTTTCTCGATACGTGCATTACACCAGAGGGATTTTTGCAGACGGCTTTTGCGTCTGTTGATTGTGATGCTCACTTTATGGCGGTCCTTAAGCGCAAATAAAAGCTCTTGCTGCGTTATCACAACAAGAGCTTCATACGTGACGTTTAAAGAGCGCCTTCAGGCTCAAAGCACAGGATTACTTGCCTTTGCTATCGGTGTTGTAAAAACCGGTGCCCTTAAAGACGATGGTTGAGGTGTTGTACACGCGCTCGGTCTCATGTCCACATTTTGGGCACTGAGGAGCTTCCATCTTCAGGCTCATAGGGCGTTCAATTTCAAAGGTATTGTCGCAGTGTGTGCAGTGATAGCTATAACGTGCCATGCTTCCTCCATGAAAACAATTTATAAACGTGAGATACTTTACCCTACTTAGAGTAGATATTTCACGATTGCAACTAATAAGTTTGTTTACGGAGGCATTATGCAGGTAACCGGTGCAATTTTTGATTGCGATGGAACCCTTGTTGATTCAATGCGCGTTTGGCGCAATGTGTTTGGCGCTGTTCTTCCTAAATACGGCAAGACTGTTGACTCAGAATTTTTTGAGCGCGTTGAGGCTGTTTCGCTTATGGATGGTTGCAAAATTTGCGTTGATCATCTGGAGCTGCCTATCACTGCAGAAGCTTTGTATGAAGAGTTCTGCGCGTATGTAACAGAGCAGTATCAACATCACGTCTCCATTATTTCTGGTGCAAAAGAGTTCTTGCAGGAGCTTTACGATGCGGGTATTCCTATGGCTGTTGCATCGTCAACTCCTGTGCGAGAAGTGCGTGCGGCCCTCGCGGCTCAAGGTATTGAGCACCTCTTTAAAACGGTGGTTTCTACAGAAGACGTGGGGGGAGTGGACAAGGTTGAGCCTGATGTAT
>NZ_CAUSFQ010000111.1:0-3840 GCF_963530955.1 Lancefieldella parvula
TGATCAAGACCAAATGGGCTACCAACACTCATAACCCAACTACCAGGAGCCAGGTTATCGGAGTTACCAATCTCAATTGGGGTTAGGCTATCTCCCTTAAGGTCAGCATGAAGAACAGCAAGGTCAGAGGTAGGGTCTGTTCCTACGACAGTGCACTCATACTCTTTGTCATTAACGGAGATAGAAAATGTATCCATGCCCTCAATGACGTGGTAATTGGTAAGAATGTCTCCATTTGTGTTCAATACAACGCCAGAACCGGTTGAGCCTGATGAATCACTGGTAGCCTTAACGGACACAACCGAAGGCAAAACCTTAGAAGCTACCGTTTCTGCCGTCTTGGTGTCAGTTGGTTCTGCAGCAGGACGAGCTGCTGCTTGAGAAATAGTTGCCTGACCAGATACTGCAGGAAGCTTAGAAATTCCCTCTCCCAAAGCAATGGTAGGAACACAAGCAACGGCAAAAGCAATTGCACAAGCTGTTCTTTTTACACTTGAGCTTTTGAACATAGACATAAATCCAGCCTGCTTAACTGACGAAAAACGCTTATTTACAGTGGAATCTGTGGTTAAACCATGTGCTTGGTTCTCCATAGACATCCTCCTTAACATCACTTTGATGCAAACAGCTAACGCAAATAATTCTGCGCTAAACACCAATTTTTCAATATGTGTATTCTACCCGTTATACCGGACAAAAATTCGTTTCTCATTATGAGAAAGACGCGCGAGAGTCCTACTAGTAAGAAAGAAGTTTGCAGATCCCATTAAATGCAGTTTGTACCTGCAATTATGCTCTAAACAGATAGCCTACGCCGCGAACCGTCTCAAGATGAGCAGCTGCTTGAGGACCAATCTTTGAGCGAACACGCCTTACATGAACGTCTACTGTTCTAGTGCCACCACAGTACTCAAAGCCCCAAACGCGCTGCAAAAGAGCCTCACGTGAGTATGCACGAGACGGATGTGTTGCCAAGAATGACAGCAGCAGATACTCCATATACGTAAGATCAACAGGAGATTCATCAATATAAACCTGATACGTTGCCAGGTTAATCTTTATGTTGTCAACAATAACCAAATCTCTAGAAGTGCTCTCGGTACCTGGCCACAAAAGCAGCGAGCACCTAAGGCTAAACTCCTGGATAGTTGCAGTAGACAAAATAAAATCGCTCTTGCCCTGAACAGGCAGAACAAACTTAGAAAGATTATCAAGGTCAGCAACAAACAGGCGAGCAATTCCGCCATTTTGCGCAGAATAATTCTCTACCGTGCTAATAACATCCTGGGAAAGTTCTTTTTGATCAAGAATAATCAGGTCAAAGGTATGACCAGAAGCCGCAGCCTGCGAGAAAGAAGCAGCGTTTGCAAGAGCAATAGACACATCAATGACATGCGAAAGTTCACGCATACGTTCATGTAAGCGTGTCGTTGCAGATACAAGAAGAATATTCTTGTGATGCATCGATTCCCCCTAGGATAAGCTTAATCTTATAAAGCATACCACAAGCTGCGAATAAAGAGCAGATATACCTTATTATCTGCAATTAGGGCGAGAAGAATTTCTCGCCCTGATTTATTTTTTACATTTGCATATTAATTCTAAAAAGTATGGGTTTTACGCAATAGCGCCAATAAACTCAGCTGTTCGAGGGTTTTGTGGATTGTTGAAGATGACATCAGGTGTTCCTTGTTCAACTACCACTCCCTCTTCCATAAAGACCACACGATCTGCCACGTCTTTTGCAAATCCCATCTCGTGCGTTACTACAATCATGGTCATACCAGAGTTCTTTGCCAAATCACGCATAACATCCAAAACACCACGGACAAGCTCGGGATCAAGCGCGGATGTAGGCTCGTCAAAAAGAAGCACATTTGGGTGCATAGCAACGGCGCGAGCGATTGCTACACGCTGCTGCTGTCCACCGGAAAGCGCACTAGGCTTAAAGTCTGCTCTATCGGCAAGGCCGACAGCCTCAAGCTGCTTTAGTGCCTCTACCTCTGCCTCTTCTTTTGACTTTCCTAGAACCTTAATCTGACCAATCATTACGTTCTCTTTGACGGTTAAATGACCAAACAGATTGAACTGCTGAAAGACCATTCCGACATCTCTACGAAGCGCATTGACCTCAGCTTCGTTTGTGCCCGTAATCTCTTGATCTTCAATAAGAATATGGCCTGCAGAAGGAGTCTCCAGTAGATTGATGCAACGGAGCATAGTGGATTTACCGGAGCCCGAAGGACCAAGCACAACCACAACTTCACCTGGCCAAACAGTCAGGTTAACGTCATTTAAGACATGCGTTGATCCAAACGACTTATTGAGGTGCTCAATACGAACAATAGGATGTTCACCTGCCTCAAAAGTATGATTAGTAAGGGGCTTATCACGCTCAAATGCCTCTTGTGCAGCAACTTCAGCATCCAAGGCAGGATGTTCTGTGTTCGACTTCTTTTTGAAAGAAAAGAAAGACATTAGTTTTCCTCCTTGGAAAGAGCTTGAGTCTTACTAGCTGCGACGCTTGCTGTTTTGCCTGTTTCTGACTGCTCCATGCGTTTCTCGATACTGCCAACTACCTTAATAAGAGGCAGAGTAATTGCCAAATAGAATAGGGCAGCCGTCATATATGGCGTCATGTTTCCCGTTGAGGTGGTGAGGTTTTTAGCAAACATCATCAGCTCCATAACACCTACAGAAGAAAGCAGCGAGGTATCTTTGTAGGAAGTAATAAAGTCGCTGGTAAGAGGTGGAATAACACGACGGATAGTTTGAGGAATGATGATAAACGTCATGGTCTGGAAGCGATTCATGCCAAGAGAGCTTGCCGCCTCATACTGACCCTGTGGAATCGACTGAATGCCCGCACGGAAGATTTCTGAAAGATACGCAGAAGAATTAATGGCAACCACAATAAAACCAAGCAGATTGGTGTCTAAATTGATATTCAGCATAGGAAGACCAAAGAACAGAATATAAATCTGCAGGAAAAATGGGGTTCCGCGCAACAGATTGATGTATACCACTGCAAGCGCGCGCAGGAGCGGGTTTTTGGAGATCTTAAGCAGGGCAAAGCCCATTCCCAGCACAATAGCCACAGGATAAGCGCAAATTACAATTGCCAGACAAACCAGCCATCCAGGGAACAGCATTACAACGGAAGAAACAATCAGCTGAGGCTTTAAGAACATGCCCAAGAAGTGATTGGAGTTCCATGCTTCAACCCAAGGCTGAGCGTCAAGCCAATTCACTAGAGCCTGAACAGGCGTATTAGAAATAATGTTGATTTGCGGAGAAGAAGCAAGCTTTTGAGTTCCCTGCTCAGTGGTGTAGGTTCCTTCAACAGTGTACGAGCCACCGTCAGCGGGAAACTTCATGCCAGAAATCTCTACGCGAATTAGCTTCTGAGCGTCCACTGGTGTTGCAAAAGAAATCACAACCTGCGTTCCCTGGACGCTTGCAGTTGCCTCGATCTTCTCGCGCGTAAGACCTGAAAGAACGGTCACCTTAGTAGTTGCGCTCTGCAGATCGGAGCCCTCAGGAAGCTGCAAAGTCAGCTGAGAGACCTGCTCGTCCTCAACTGTTCCTTCCCAGGTTAAACGAGTTTCTTTACCGCCGATAACGCCATTGCCTTCTGTCTGATTTGACTTAGCTGTTGCCTTATTTGTGGTAAGAGCAAACGCACTCTGAACAGAAAACACGCTCAGAGACATAAAGAACAGCCCACTCAAAAGAAGCGTGGCGAGAAGAACTACAAGCAGCGTGGAGTGCACACGTGTATGCAAACCCTTTGACTCAGCCGTATCCTGGGTCGTAGGTTTGTCGTCAAAACTCGCAGAT
>NZ_CAUSFQ010000112.1:0-3703 GCF_963530955.1 Lancefieldella parvula
TCCGTTTCTTGGGAAAGCTCTGCCTCAAGCAATTCTTATAGGGAAGAAGTTTCCACAGATGATGAGGATGCTTCTACGCAGAAGGATTTTAGCCGTTCTACTTCTATGATGAGCGTGCTTGTTCTGATTAGTCGTATTACGGGCTTTTTAAGAACCTGGGCCCAGGCATTTGCTATGGGTGCTACCGTTCTTGCAAGCTGCTATTCCATTGCAAACACCCTTCCTGACCAGCTCTATGAGCTTGTTGGTGCGGGAATGCTCACCACGGCTTTTTTGCCGGTATATCTTTCTATTAAGAAGAAGGTTGGACAGGATGAGGCAAATGCCTATACCTCCAACCTGCTTTCCATTGTTGTTGTCGCAACAGGTCTTGTTGCCGTTTTAGGTTTCTTCTTTGCCGCAGAAGTGGTGTATACACAGTCCTTCTCGGCAGGTGCTGATTTTGATCCAACGCTGGCAGTGTACTTCTTTAGGTTCTTTGTCATCGAGGTTATGCTGTATTGCTTCTCCACCATTTTCTCTGGTGTTTTGAATGCAGAGCGAGACTACCTCTGGCCAGCTGCGGCTCCTATTTTTAATAACTTTGTGACTACGGCATCGTTCTTTGCGTATGCTTTCTTGGTCAACACAAATCCTGAGCTGGGTCTTCTTATTCTTGCGCTGGGAAATCCTCTGGGCGTTTTGATTCAGGTTCTGATTCAGGTACCGTCACTTAAGCGCAAGGGGATTAAGCTCTCGTGGAGAATTAACCTCAAAGACCCCGCACTTAAAGAGACGCTCAAGATTGGCGCGCCTGCTCTGATTGTTGTGGTTGCCACGTTTGTAACTATGTCGGTGCAGACAAGCTCGCAGCTCAGTGTTTCTGCATCGGGCGCTTCCGTTGCGGCGTACGCTCGTCTTTGGTACACGCTGCCATATTCCATTTTGACGGTGCCTATTACCACAGCCCTCTTTACCGAGCTGTCCGATAGCTGGGCAAAAGAGAATATGGACCAGTTCAAGAAGGACTTCAAGCACGGTATCAACCAGATTCTTTTCTTTACCGTGCCGTTCATGATGTACTTGATGATCTTCTCGATGCCTCTTGTTTCTATTATTGGAGCAAGCAAGTTCACTGAAGACCAACTGCTGTTAACCCAGCAATTCTTGATTGGCCAGTCGCTTGCTTTGCCTTTGTATGGCATTGGCATGTACCTGCAAAAAGTCTGCTCTGCTATGCGTCGTATGACGCTCTACGCTGTTTCTGCAACGCTTGGCTCTGTCGTGCAGGTTTTAGTGCTGCTGGTGGGTACTTCTCACTTTGGCATGATGTTTGTAGCAACTACTTCAGCCATCTTCTATGTGGTTATCGATACCATTATGTTGATCAGCCTGCGTAAGCACCTTGGTCAGATTGGACTTAAGTCCATGGTGTTTGCATTTGTTCGTTCAATTCTTTTTGGCCTGGCAGGATCGGCTGCAGCACTTCTTATCATGGTGGGCCTGCGCGCCGTTATTGGCGTACCAGACGGCCGAGCGCTCTATGGCGTGCTGTACTGCATCTTTGCAGGTATTCCAGCTGTTTTGGTTACCTATGGCTTGGCAATCCTCTTTAAATCACCAGAGTCCGCCATGCTTCGTTCACTGGTTTCTCGCGTAAGGTCATAGTATGGCCAGAAGCGGTGCTATAAGTAGCAAAGATAGCTCTCAAAACAACCTTGATCCCAGCTATGTGCCTTCGGGGGCGCCGGGACTTGCGCCGTCATTTTCTTCAGAGCCTTCAGATGACCTGGTATCCATCAGAGAGCAGGTTGATCAGGTGCCAACTGATCCAGGCTGTTACCTCTGGAAAGATGGGTCTGGCAAGGTTATCTATGTAGGAAAAGCTAAGAACCTGCGTGCTCGCATGAGGCAGTACGTCACACTTCAAGATGATCGAGCCAAGATTCCACTGATGATGCAGGTCGTGCGTAGTTTTGACTACATTGTGGTAGAAAACGAGCACGAAGCACTGGTGCTGGAGCGCAATCTTATCGCTCAGTATCGTCCGTACTTTAACGTGGACTTCAAAGACGATAAGAGCTATCCCTACATTGCCATTACCGAGTCAGATTCCTTCCCAGCAATTAAATACACGCGCGAGAAACACAAGAAGGGTACGCGCTATTTTGGTCCCTACACTGATTCTTACGCCGCTCGCCAGACCATTGAGACGCTCAGAAAAGTAGTGCCTATCTGCTCCGCTACGTGCGTGGAGTGGAAACGCGCCAAGCGCCTGCTTGAAAAAGACCCTGATGGTGCGGCTGTTGCTAACTTGCTGCTGGCAAAGAAGGGGCGTCCCTGCTTTGATTACCACGTGGGCAAGGGACCTGGCGTGTGCGTGGGCGCCATTGACACCGTTTCCTACGCAAAGAATGTCAGGCAGGTAGAAAACTTCCTCCGCGGAAATCGTTCCGAGATTGTCTCTGAGCTCAAAGATCAGATGCAAGAAGCTGCCGCTGACCTGGATTTTGAGAAGGCAGCTAGGCTCAAGTCCCGTCTGACTTCACTCTCTGATCTTGATGACCGCCAGCAAGTCACATTTCCTACCTCGGTCAACATTGACCTCATTGGCATTTACCGAGAAGAAACTATCTCCGCTGCCTGCGTTTTTGTTGTGCGAGAAGGTCGTACCATCCGCTCAGTTGAGTTTATCCTGGACAAAGGCTTGGACGTTTCCGAGGAAGAGCTGGTTTCGGGCTTCCTAAAGCGCTACTACGATGAAACCGCTGACATTCCCGCAGAGGTTAACCTGCCCATTGATCTTCTCGATGCAGAGGTTTTGTCCGAGTGGCTGACACAAAAACGAGGGCACAACTGCGTGCTTCACCACCCACAACGTGGCGAGAAGTTCCGTCTTCTCCAGATGGCTTCTGCTAACGCTCGTCATGCACTGATGCGCCACATGATTCGCACGGGTTATGCTGACGACCGTACTAACCAGGCACTTCTTCAGCTGGAAAGCGCGCTTGCGCTTGATGCGCCGCCACTGCGCATTGAGTGCTTTGATATTTCTACGCTTCACGGTAACTTTACTGTTGCGTCGATGGTGGTCTTTACTAACGGAAAGGCTGATAAAAGCCAGTATCGCCGCTTTAAGATTCGCGCTGAGCTTGATGAAGCTAACGACTTTGTCTCAATGACAGAAGTTCTGGGCAGAAGGTACAGTCCGGAACGTATGGCAGATGAGCGCTTTGGCTCACGACCTGATTTGCTGGTAGTTGATGGCGGCAAACCTCAGCTGACTGCCGCAATCAATCAGCTTAATGAGCTGGGGTTGGATATTCCTGTCTGCGGTCTTGCTAAGTCTGATGAGGAAGTCTTTGTACCTTGGGACGACACACCAATTGTGTTGCCTACTGGATCTGCTTCTCTGTATCTCATCAAGCAAGTCCGTGATGAGTCTCACCGTTTTGCGATTACCTTCCATCGTGAGCTTAGAGATAAGGCAATGACCGTCTCTATTCTGGACGAAATCCCTGGTGTAGGACCTAAACGCAAAAAAGACATCATGCGTCATTTTGGCTCTTTTAAGCGTTTAAAGGCTGCAAGTGTTGAGGACATCTCTCAGGTAAAAGGTGTTTCTTTGAACTTAGCAGAAACCATCTATAAAGAACTCAAAGCTTGGGAAGAATCTTCATCGGCTGTACATGAGAAGTTAGATGCAAGGGGAGGAACTCATGAG
>NZ_CAUSFQ010000113.1:0-3636 GCF_963530955.1 Lancefieldella parvula
GGACGTGCAGGTAGAGACGGTAAGCCTTCTGTAATTCAGATGCTATTTGATGCGCATGATATGCGTGTTAACGAGCGCATCCTTTCTTCTCATGCACCACAGCGAGAAGCCCTGGTAGCTGTCTACCGCGCGCTTACGGCACTGCAGCCAAAGCTTGGTGCTCAGACAGCTGATTCAGCACTCACTGATGAAGATATTGCGCAGATGGCGCTAGAAATTGATCCGCGATCTAAGGCTGACGAGCAAACCGTTCGTGTTGCACTTGACGTTTTTGCTGAGCTAGGGTTTATTAGCATTGAAGGATTTGATCAATCGCGAACAATCTCCGTCAATAGTCAAGCTTCGCACATGGACTTGCTGGAGTCTGCACGCTACGCTGAGGGGCTTAAAGCGCACGCTGAGTTTGAATCATTTGCTCAGTGGGTACTTTCTGCTTCACCAGATGAGCTGGCAGATGCTATAACAAAACCCATCGTTCCAGAAATTGGTTCAACGTTTGATGGGGGAAGGGAGTCCTCTGATGAGTGACGAGAGGACCACAAAAGAGGCCAAGGCGCCAGGCGCGGATAATTACCGTCTGCTTGAGGGGGCCGTGCGCACATATTTGCCTGAGGAAGCTCAGGCAAAGATTGCTGCTGCATATGCCTTTGCTGCTGACTATCACAAAAATCAGCGTCGTCGTTCTGGCGAGCCTTATATCAACCACCCAGTTGAAGTGGCCCTTATTCTTGCGCACGATCTTCATATGGATGAAGACACCATCTGCGCTGCCCTTATGCACGATACCGTAGAAGATACGTCTGCCTCACTAGATGAAATTTCTTCTCGCTTTGGTAAGTCAGTCGCCGAGCTTGTTGACGGCGTCACAAAACTTACGTCCATCGAAGTCAGTTCAATGGACGAGAAACAAGCGCTTAACCTGCGCAAAATGTTCCTTGCCATGTCAAAGGACATCCGCGTTGTTATCATCAAGCTTGCCGACCGTCTTCACAATATGCGCACGCTGGCGGCACTTCCACCGGATCGTCGTCTGTTTAAGGCGCGAGAAACCATGGACGTGTATGCGCCACTTGCTGACCGTCTGGGTATTTCTTCGGTTAAGTGGGAGCTTGAGGATTTGTCCTTCTTCTGGCTTGAACCAGAGGAGTACCAGCGTGTTGCTCGCATGGTCTCTGACTCTCGTGCACAAAGAGAGAATGACCTCAACAACGCTAAAAAGACTCTGACAGATGAGCTTAATGCTGCCGGTCTTACTGACTTCCAGATTACGGGACGCCCTAAGCACCTGTGGTCCATTTATCAAAAGATGGTTCGCAAGGGCAGAGAGTTCTCCAACATCTACGATCTTATCGCCTTGCGCGTCATTACAAACTCTGTAGGCGATTGCTATTCAGCACTGGGTGCTATCCATGCGCTATGGCATCCAATGCCTGGTCGTTTTAAGGACTATATTGCAACGCCAAAGGCAAATCTCTATCAGTCTTTGCACACAACAGTTATTGGCCCTGATGGACGCCCTATTGAGATTCAGATTAGAACTGCCGAGATGCACGAGGCATCTGAGTACGGTATTGCTGCTCACTGGCTGTATAAGGAGCAGGGCAATTCAAAGGGCAAGATGTCCTCTGAAGACAAGCTTATTGACTCAACTATCAACTGGATTCGCCGCAGTCTTGACTGGGCCGTTGAAGACGATATTGACGATCCCCACGAGTTCTTGGATAACTTGCGTGTAGACCTCTTTGAGCATGAAATTTTTGTATTCACGCCAAAGGGTGAGGTCATGAGCTTGCGCGTCAATTCAACACCTCTGGACTTTGCTTACGCTGTTCACACCGAGGTGGGCAATCACTGTGTTGGTGCGCGCGTTAATGGCTCCGTAGTTCCACTGACGCATACGCTTCAGATGGGTGACCGCATTGAGATTTTGACTAACAAGAACGCTCGCCCTTCTCGCGACTGGATGACGCTGGTAAAAACGCCGTCCGCACGTGCAAAGATCCGCAAGTATTTCTCGCAAGAGAACAAGTCTGACGATGCCGAACGCGGTCGTTCTGAGCTTGCAAAAGAGCTGCGCAAGCGTGGCTATGGCATCAGCGCTACGCGTACGGTTAAGGCTCTTGATCAGCTCACCGAGCAGTTTGATTATCGCAGCGTAGATGACCTGTTTGCGGGAATTGGTGCAGGTAATCAATCTGCTAAGCAGGTTGTTAATCGCGTGAGTGAAATCTTAGAGGAGAAAAACCCTGAGGTTGTTACTGAGCAAGAGCGTAATGCGGCACGCCTTCAGGAGAAGAACAAGGCAATTGCAAACGATCAGCCTTTGGTTCGCTCCTACGTTATTTCTCGCACCGCTAAGGGAAGTCGCCCCAAGAAGTCTAACTGTGGCGTTGTGGTAAACGGCGATCCAGATTTGCTTGTTCATCTGGCGCATTGCTGCAATCCTGTTGCAGGTGACGATATTGTGGGCTTCATTACACGCGGTCGTGGCGTTTCTGTTCACCGCGCCAATTGCCCTAACGTTAAAGACTTGCTCAACGATCCAAAGCGTATCATTCCTGTTTCTTGGGACGCCAGCGGTGCTACTGAGTTTAGGGTAGAGATTGTCGTTGAGGCAACAGACCGTATGGGCCTTCTTAAGGACGTCACGGTTGCGCTGTCTGACGCTGGTGCAAACATTCTTTCTGCCGCTACACAAGTGGGCGAGCAGGGCGTAGTACGTATGCGTTTCTTGGTTTCTATCTCTGATACCAGCTTGCTTGATACCTTATTTGCATTTGTAACTCGCGTGCCTTCTGTCTACGACGCTCGTCGTATTATGCCAGGTGAAGGTGCTAATCAGCTGAGAAGGAGACTTTATGGCTAATCAAAATGAGGGCTGCTCTTGCGGCCATAATCACGAGGAAGAGCACGGCGGACACGGCGGCTGCTGCGGTCATCATGGCGAGCATGGCCACGGTGAGCATGGTCATGGCGGTTGCTGCGGCCATCACGGCCACGGTGGTTGCCATCACGCAAAAGACCAGATTGGTGTCTTTAAAGTAGGTCCTCTTGAGACTAACTGCTACATTTACGTTTCTGGTAATGAGTGCATGATTATTGATGCCGGTGCATCGGGTGCAGAGATTGCTGCACAGCTCTTGAACCTTGAGCTTAAGTACATTGTTGCTACTCACGGCCATGCTGATCACGTTGGTGGCGTTAAGGCTTTGAAGCTTGCTGTGCCTGGCGCTCAGTACCTAATCAACGAAGCAGATAATGAGCTTGCGCAGAGGGCTCATAACTCAAACGAGATCTATGATGATGCTCCAGAGCCAGACGGTTTTCTTCACGAGGGAGATGTTCTCTCTGTTGGAACTGCACAGTTTAAGATTATGGAAACTCCAGGCCACACTCCTGGCGGCATTGTTTTGGTGGGTGAGGGAACTGCTACTGGCGCCGTTTTTGTAGGCGATACGCTTTTCCAGGGCTCTGCAGGAAGAACAGACCTTCCAGGTGGCAACTTTGAAACGCTTAAGGCTTCTTTGAACCGCATCAAGACAGAGCTTGATCCAACCTCCATTATTTTGTCAGGACATGGAAATCAAACGTCTCTTGAGGCAGAGATAGCAACTAACCCTTTCTTACAGGATTAAA
>NZ_CAUSFQ010000114.1:0-3521 GCF_963530955.1 Lancefieldella parvula
AGGATGCCAATCGAGCACAGGGTAGGGCAAACCGAGAGCTTTAGGATGCAAAGACGGACCTCACTGTTGCAAAAGAGCGCGCAACGAGTATGGCTTCTCGCCAGGCAGAGCTTGAGAGGCGTCTGTCTCAGCTGGACGAGCAGCTTGCTGCCGCTAAGCAGGCAACGCACGCGCTTGAGGTAATCAGGCTGCGCGTGGATCCGCTGTACAAGCGCTACGACGCTCTGCACCAGAAGGCGCTTGAGTGGGCGTCCAGGCTCAAGGATCGCGCGTCGTTGGCGGAGGCAGACTCCGAGACGCTGCGAGAGACCATCTCTGAGGCAAAAGACGCTGCTTCTGAAGCTGCGCTTGCGGTAGAAAAAGAGAAAGACGCTGCTAACCAGATTAGCGTTGAGATTGGCAAGCTTGAGGTTCAGGTCCAAAACGCCATCGAGGCTATTCTTGCTACGGGCGCCTCATTGGACGAGGCATTGACGCTTCCTGAGCCAGAAGATAGAGAGCAGGCAGAACGCCTTGCTGCGTCGCTCAAGAGTCAGCTTGAGGCGCTGGGTCCTGTCAACGCCGTTGCAATGGATGAGTACGAGCGCCTCAAAGAGCGTGCTGACTACATTAATGAGCAGGTAGCTGACTTAGAGGCTGCACGAACTTCTCTGAAGAAGATTATCTCGGCCATTGACCGCAAGATGCGTAGCCGCTTCCTTGTTGTCTTTGACCGCGTCAATCAGAACTTCTCCGAGATTTTCTCGATGCTGTTCCCTGGAGGTCATGCTCATATTGAGCTTACTGACCCTGACCATCTCTCCGAGACAGGCATTGAGATTGTGGCTCAACCGCGCGGTAAGCGCATTACCAAGATGATGCTCATGTCAGGTGGCGAGAAGAGCCTCACTGCCCTGGCATTGCTCTTTGCTGTGTATAGGACGCGCACTGTTCCGTTCTACGTCTTTGATGAGGTTGAGGCTGCGCTCGACGACGCCAACCTCTCCAAGCTGCTTGATGCCATTGAGCAGCTCAAAGAGACTACTCAGCTGATTGTTATTTCTCACCAGAGGCGCACCATGGAGCAGGCTGATGTTCTGTACGGTGTATCTATGCAGGCAGATGGTGTTAGCCATGTTGTCTCTCAGAGGCTTGATAAGACAACCGGAAAGGTAGTTGATATCTAATGGGCTTTATGGACAATCTTCGCCGAGGTCTTGAGCGTTCTCGTGAGACTTTAAGCGAAATCTTTTATATGGGCGGCGAGGTCACCGAAGATTTTTGGGATGACCTTGAAGACACGCTTGTTATGGGAGACATGGGCGCCGAGGTGGCTATGCGTGTCACCGACGACCTGCGCGAGCGTGCAGCGCGAGAAAACCTTATGCGCTCCGATCAGCTTCGCCGCGCCCTTGTAGAGCGCCTTACGGCAGAGTTTCCTGTTGCAGAAAGAGACCCCTTTACGGATACGCCCTCTATTGTTTTGTTCGTAGGTATTAACGGTGCTGGTAAAACCACTACTGTTGGTAAGATTGCTGGTCGCGCACATGCTAGTGGCGTTAAGACCTTGATTGGCGGTGCTGACACCTTCCGCGCGGCTGCAATTGAGCAGCTGCAGGTATGGGGAGAGCGCTCTGGTATTGAGGTAGTAACCAGAGAGCGTGGTGCTGATCCTGCAAGCGTTTGTTTTGAGGTTGTTGAAACGGCAGAAAAACAAGGCACTGAACTGGTGCTTATTGATACTGCTGGACGTCTGCATACCTCATCGGATCTTATGCGTGAGCTTGCTAAGGTTGTTTCGGTTACCAGAAAGCGTGCAGGGGATATTCCCGTGAGCGTTGTCTTGGTTATTGATGCAACTACCGGTCAAAATGGCCTTAATCAGGCAAAAGAGTTTAACGACGCACTGTCTTTGGACGGTCTTATTGTTACCAAGCTTGATGGCACCGCAAAGGGAGGAATTGCTCTGGCAATTTCTAACCAGCTTAACCTGCCTATTTATCGTATTGGTGTGGGCGAGTCAATTGATGATCTTCAGACATTTGACGCTCGTTCATTCTGTGAAGCACTTGTTGGTGAGGGAGTTCAGTAATGTTTAACAGCCTGCAAGATAGACTGCAAAATACATTTTCCGCTCTGCGCGGAAAGGGCCGTCTCACTGAGGACGATATCAATTCAGCAATGCGAGAAATTCGCATGGCTCTTCTCGAGGCTGACGTTAACTACAAGGTAGTTAAGGAGTTTGTGGGCCGCTGTAAAGAGCAGTGCATGACCGCTGACGTGCTAGAGTCTCTGTCCCCAGCTCAAAACGTTGTTCGCATCGTTCTGGATGAGTTGACGGCGTTACTTGGTTCAACCGAGTCCAAGCTTACGCTGGCGCAAAACCGCATTCCAACCGTCATTATGCTCGTTGGTCTTCAGGGCTCAGGTAAGACAACCGCAGCTGCAAAGCTTGCCTACCTGCTTAAGTCCCAGGGAAAGAATCCTCTGCTTGCTGCCTGCGACGTTCACCGTCCCGCGGCAGCAGATCAGCTTGAAACGCTTGGCTCTGAGATTGGCGTGCCAGTCTATCGTGGAGATGGCAAAGACGCCGTTGCTATTGCGTCTCAGGCTATTCAGGAGGCTGTTGACCACCTCAACGACCTGGTAATTGTCGATACCGCTGGCCGTCTCCAAATTGATGAAGAAATGATGGAAGAGGCCGTTGCTATCAAGCGTGCCGTCAAGCCAGATCAGATTCTTATGGTTGTCGACGCTATGACCGGCCAGGATATTGTCAATGTTGTTAGCACCTTCGCCGAGCGCGTAGACTTTGACGGCGTTATCATGTCCAAGCTTGATGGTGATGCTCGTGGTGGCGGTGCACTTTCTGTACGCGAGGTTACCGGCAAGCCTATCAAGTTTGTTTCTATGGGCGAGAAACCCGATTCACTTGAGGTTTTCCACCCAGATCGTATGGCCAAGCGCATCCTTGGCATGGGTGATGTTATCTCTATTGTCGAGAAGGCCCAGCAGGCAGCAGATGAGAAGCAGGTTGAAGATGCCGAGCGTATGTTGCGCGAAGGCTTTACTATGGATGACCTGCTTAATCAGATGAACCAAATCCGCAAGATGGGTGGTCTTGCAAAGCTTATTGGTGCTCTACCTGGTGGCGACCGCATGATGGCCCAGCAGGGCGGTGTAGATGATAGCTCTATGGGAAAGATTGAAGCTATCATTCAGTCCATGACCAAAGAAGAGCGCATGCGTCCAAAGATTATTAATGGTCAGCGCCGCCGTCGTATTTCCATGGGTTCTGGTCGTAGTGTTCAGGAAGTCAATCAGCTTATTCGTCAGTGGGGAGAGATGAATAAGATGATGGGCAAGATGAAGGCTATGACTCAGGGCGGTAATGCAAAGAAGGGTCGCCGTGCCATGGAGTCCATGATGAAGAATATGGGCTTTGGCGGAGGTCAAATGCCACGTTTCTAGGCGTTACTAGTAAATAAATTTATATAAGAATTGCTCATGTCGAGCAATATCACTACTGAATTTTTTTAAAC
>NZ_CAUSFQ010000115.1:0-3506 GCF_963530955.1 Lancefieldella parvula
TTGTAGAAGCAGGCATCACCCCAGGTACCGTACGCTTTAGCTGCGGTATTGAGGGAACCGAGGACCTTATCAACGACGTCGAGCAGGCACTTGCTGCGCTGTAGGTAGACGTTCTATAACCGCTTATGTTTATGGCGAGAAGATCTTGGAATCAGAAGATCTTCTCGCCATGTTTTTGTGAGGAGTGCGTTGTTGTACGTAGCTGTGAGCACTTGGGCTATTGAGCTCGAGAGATGGATTCTGGGTCCAGGTGATCTTCTGGGCTGGAGAGCTCGGGAGCGGAAAGCTCTGCCTCGGTGAGCCGGGAGTCTTCTTCTTGAGTGCCATCGGATACAGCATCAGCGCCATGAACACCGTCTGAATTCACACCTTTGAAGTGCTTGCGATAGATGTGGACGAGGCAGCCAACAGAGAGCAGTGCTGAGAGTATATTGGACACAACTGACACGTACCAAAGTGCGTCCAGACCAAATGGCTTCAGTATCAGCAGTGAGCTGATAGGGAAGATAAGTGCCATAAAGATGCTCAAGAGATTGGAAATCTTTGTCTGCTTCAGGGCAATGGCAAGGCTCTCGGTGCACATGGTAATCCAGCTAAAAATGAAGATAAAAGCGTGAATGCGCATAGCTGGGATGGCCATGTTAAGCAGGTCTTGTGTTCCTTCAGGCAGGTAGAGCTTAACCAAGAACTCTGAGAAGAAGAACGAGACACAGAAGGCAAAGATGCCAATAATA
This sequence comes from Lancefieldella parvula, assembly GCF_963530955.1. Classification (GTDB taxonomy): domain Bacteria; phylum Actinomycetota; class Coriobacteriia; order Coriobacteriales; family Atopobiaceae; genus Lancefieldella; species Lancefieldella parvula_A. The sequence continues at coordinate 735 of NZ_CAUSFQ010000115.1, forward strand.
CTGCCTGTGGAGAAGATGTACTTCTCGATAGCAAGTACTCGATCTTTTTTCTTTGCGCCCCAGTTGTAGCCAATGGCTGGCTGCATGGCGTCGGCCTGTCCATAAATGAGCGGCTGGATGAGGCCACCAGAATAGAGAAGCACGCCATAAGAAGCAATGGCAATATCTCCGCCGAGGCTCAGCAGGGCAGCGTTCATCAACAGCGAATAAATCCTGCTTGAGATGTTCTGCATAAAGATAGGGAAGCCGTTTACAAAGATTTCTTTGATATGCGTCCAATTAAAGTGTGGCTTTACAAACTTAAGGATTTGCTTGTTACCAATAAAGGGCCATACACCGTAAATGGACGAGAAGGTAATAGAGATGCAGTAGCCCAGCGCCGCATACTCAACGGATAATCCCAAAACTCCCAGGAAGTAGTATTCAAGCACGGTTCCCAGAATGGCGGAAATAAAGGCAATGCTGGTAGAGCGCCTAATTTTGCCACAGATCTTAAGGAAGTTATCAACAGCATATGAGATGCACATCACCGGCAAGAACAGTGTCCATACGCGCAGGTAGATAGTTCCTTGTTCGGCAATCTTTCCTTGAGCACCCATCAGTGCTAAAACGTTTGGTGCACAAAAGAAGATGAAAATGCCGCTGATAACACCAGTGGTAACGAGCATGATAAAAGCAATGGTAAAAATATTGTTTGATGTCTGGTGGTTCTTCTTGCCGTGCTCAACGGCAATAACCGCAGAAGCGCCAACGCCAATAAGGTCGGCAACTGCAAAGCAGAGAATAACTAGTGGAATGGCAATGGTAACCGCGCCAAAGGACTCCTGACCCAGATATCGTCCAACAAGGATTCCATCTGCAGTGTCGTAGAGCATCGACGCAAGCATGGCAATAGCACCCGGGAGGGCTGCTCGTATAAATAATTTAAATGGTGGTGTTTCCGCAAAAAGCTTATTCGATTCCATACTTCTCCTCGATTAGTGGTGGAACATGTCAGACAGACTCGTGGTGTGGACATGTGACACGCTCACGAGAAGATTAAAAAAGCATCGAACAAGCCTCCTTACATACTTGCAGGTACACGGACAGTTGCAAATACTAACACAGCAAAGTAGCTAATGCTATAATTTATTTGAACATTTTGGACAAGTGGGAGGTTTTTTGTGTCTGTGGAACAGAAAAAAGATATCGGCGCTGAGATTGCCAAGCTGGCTAAAAATTCAAAGGTAGAAGAGCTCTCTAAAAAGGTCACTGAGGTATCCTCTGAGCTGGCAGAAAACGTTTCTGAAGTAGCAGAACGTGCCGAGAAAATCCTTGTGGTTGGTGAAGATGAGCCATTGGAGCGTCCTGCGTCTGATCGAGTTAAGGCTACTGTTCCTAGAACCCCTGCTCAACATATCTTACGTATCGTTTCAATTGTATTGATTATCTTGGGCGCGGCAGATGTTCTGACCACGTCGGCATCTCTTTTTGCAACTGTTATGGGCTTACAGCCCGCTGTTCCTTTGGAACAGCTTGAGTTTAGCGGTGTGTATTTTACGTTCAGCAGTAACGTGCTTCTAGGCTATGTGTTTGTATTGCTTATTGGTGCGCTGCAGGTTGTAACCTCGGTACTTGGATTACGAGCAGCTAAAGACTCATCAAAAGTTGAACCATATAGATTTCTTTGCTATCTGATTGGCTTGATTATTCTGGTAGGAATTTTATGGGCCTGGGGTAGAGGAGGGTTGATTATTCTTGATCCCTTTGTTCAACTTAATACTATAGTTTACGTGGTAATTTGTTCCAATCTTGCGGATAAAGTAAAGAAGGAACATGACCAGGGTATTGTGGGAACTACATATTGGCGCTCTCGTCATCAGCGAGTTCTTCACTTTTTTGCACTGGTTTCTATCACGCTGAGTGGAATTGCACTTTTTCTAGTTCTGATTCTGCTTGGACTGCATGACCTTTCTAGAGTTGTAAATCAACCGTTCTTGGCAACTGTTAATCAATTTCTTGAGCAACAGGGTATTCTTACCATTTTCTTGGTGACAGTTGGTGCAGTATTTTCTCTTGTTGCAGGTCTTCTTGCCCTTAAGGGTTCAAACAATGCTCGCTTTATTAGGCCTTATATTCTTGCGGTGACCCTCATTGTTGTATTTGACGTAGTAAGAATTATCTTTACAGCATTAACGCAGGGCATCCCTGCCATAAATAGTCAGGATGTCTTTGAGTTGGTGTATAACGCCACGGGATGGTATTTGGCTATTCGTATTGAAGCGGGATTGCCAAATAGCTATGGTCTACGCTTGTGGAAGAAGATTTGTTCCAATGCGTAGCATGTAAAAAGCAATTGCTTGCAAAAAGCCTCTGTATCTGAACTGCCTCCCATTTCTTGGACACGAGAAATAGGAAGCAGTTCAAAACACACCTAAGTCGGATAATCTGTTAAAAAGACGTATACATGACGCTGAAAATACTTCAAACGTGCAGATTATCGTCATTAGGTGTGTAATATGCCCACATTTGAGCAGAATATCCGACTTAGGTGTGTTCCGTAGATACAGAATTTATCGATAATTAAATTTCTTATATAAGTCTATTCATTTTCTAGCATATTAGATGAAGTTTATGCATAGAGATGCATATCAGGTAGTGCGACCGCCTAGCTGCCTGGCTATCTTGATTAGAAACATGTTGATTCTTCGGCAGAACATAAGAAAGCTGAGCTATTTTGTACGCTGGGCTAAAAGCCAACGTTAACGCGCTGCAGAATCATAATCACCCGCA
>NZ_CAUSFQ010000116.1:0-3452 GCF_963530955.1 Lancefieldella parvula
CAATTTCATTAGATTTTGATTGCCTAGTTCAGGAACAAATAAAGCAAGATAAGAAGCTAACACCACTTTTATCGGCACTTATTGCTTCTCCTTCAAGACCAGAAGAGCTTGCATGGAGGCTATCAGAAAACGTACTTACCGTGTTAAATTCTCTTACTGATTATGAAGCTCGTGGAATGGTAAAAAGATTACCAGATGGAAGGTATACTCCTTCTAAAGAGTTTTATTTGGATTCGTAGTGTGTGATAGGTGAACAATGACACAAAAAGTTACTGTAGTTGGCGCTGGTTTAGCTGGAAGCGAATGTGCTTTACAGCTTGCTTCACGTGGTGTTTCTGTAGAGCTCATTGAGCAGCGCCCTGTTGTTTCTTCTCCAGCACACCACACAGATATGTTTGCTGAGCTGGTCTGTTCCAACTCTCTGAAGTCCACTAAGGAAGATTCTGCAGCTGGAATTTTAAAGTCTGAGCTTAAAAAGATGGGTAGTTTTCTGCTCCGTATAGCAGAAGAAAACTCTGTTCCCGCAGGCGGCGCTCTTGCGGTTAATAGAGAAGATTTTTCAAAGGCTGTTACTGAGCAGATCAGAAATCATCCAAACATCTCGGTAACTCATGCAGAGGTCACGGAGTTATCTGATGAGTCAACAGTTATTGCTGCAGGACCACTGTGCTCAGATAGCTTGTACGAAGCAATTTCTAAGCGTGTTGGAACTAACAGAATGTCGTTTTTTGATGCAGCAGCGCCTATTGTGTCTTATGAATCAATTGACCATTCAATTGCATTCTCTCAATCTCGTTATGAGGACTTGGGAATTGGTGATTACCTCAATTGCCCCATGAATAAAGAGGAATACGACACATTTGTTGATGAGTTACTTTCAGCTAAACGTGTTATTGGCCACGATTTTGAGCAGTCTGATTTGTTCCAAGCTTGTCAGCCTATTGAGGAAGTGGCAAGAACAGGACATGATTCCATTAGATTTGGCGCTTTGAAGCCAGTAGGACTTATTGACCCCAGAACGGGTAAACGCCCCTGGGCAGCAGTTCAGCTTCGTGCAGAAAATGCAGCTAAAACAGCATTTAATTTGGTTGGTTTTCAGACAAATCTTACCTGGGGAGAACAAAAGCGCGTATTTACCCTCATCCCAGGGTTGGAAAACGCTGAGTTTGTTCGCTACGGCGTCATGCACAGAAACTCTTTTGTTGACTCTCCTCATGCGCTTGACGGCTCATTTGGAATTCCGGGAACTTCTACTATTCTTGCAGGTCAAATAACGGGTACAGAAGGCTATGTTGAGGCTATAGCATCTGGATTGCTTGCTGCGCTTAACTTGTACGCTCGTTTGTTGAACAAAGAGGAAGTCAGGCTTCCTTCGACCACTTCGTTTGGCTCTCTTGTAGGTTATGCGACAAACCCAAACACCAAAGATTATCAGCCCATGCATGTTAACTTTGGAATTTTTGAGCCACTGGACGAGCATATCAAAAGAAAAGACGAACGTCGTCAAAAGATGGCAGAGCGTGCTCATAAAGACTTTGATGACTACATCTCTTCTCGTCAGGATCTTTTTGATTGCATGAAGTGTGATTAACGTGGCTATTTCAAAAGAGCAGGGTAGTCATGTTGAACAATTTATTGAGTATCTAAGTAAGGTCAGGAATCTTTCCGAGAATACCCTAAGGTCATATCAGACTGATCTTTTGGCATTTGAGCAGTGGTGTAGTAGGGAAGGTATTGCCGTAACTCGGGTTGATCACAGAAGCCTTCGTCTCTATTTGGCCTATCTCAAACAGGCTCAATATTCAGCAAAAACACTAAATAGGCATTTATCTGCGTTGCGTGGTTTTTACAAATGGATGCAGCGAGAAAAACTGATTGCCACAGACCCAGCTCTTTCACTGAGCAATCCTCGAGCGCCACGAAATCTTCCACACACTATGACTGATTCCGATGTAAATAGGCTTTTAGAATCATGTGATGTTTCAACCGCGGTAGGGCTTAGAGATAGAGCATTTCTTGAGTTTTTGTATGCAACAGGAGCTCGTATTTCTGAGGTAGCGTCTCTCAAGCTTGAACAGGTTGATTTGCAAAATGGAACAGTGCGACTCTTCGGTAAAGGCTCTAAAGAGCGAATTGTTCCTCTCTATGAGTCAGCTATCGAGTGGCTTAAAAAGTACATAAGTTCTTCTCGACCTACGCTTTTGTTGAAAGATAAAGCGGGCCATGCACATTCGGCTCTTTTTATTTCCGTAAGAGGAAATACTATGAGCGCGGATTCTTTGCGCAAGGTTTTTTCGTCGTATCTAACGGCTGCAGGGCTAGACAGCTCACTCTCGCCACATGCTATGAGACATACATACGCCACTGAACTTCTTGGTGGTGGAGCAGATCTTCGTGTTGTACAGGAACTTTTAGGTCATGAATCACTTTCAACTACACAGGTGTATACGCATTTGTCAGTTGACAGGCTCAAAGAAGCAGCAAAAGCAGCTCATCCAAGATCAAAATAAGCTGAGCGTTGTTGCGAAATATCTTACGCAAAGAAGTTTGATGCATCTACGCAGTATTTGTAGAGGTTATGGTCTAAATTCTTTATAGACGTAGCCCTTGTTTTCCTGCTATACTTTCAAAAGTTGTGTAGAAGCACAACATGCTGTTACCAAACAGCACAAAATCGCACGTACGACTACTTGTTTGCCGTGGTGCCTAACGCTAAGCCAGGTGTTGGGTGGTTTTAACAAGGCTTGAACTCGTACGGAGGAACAACCAATGGAGGTAAAAATGGCTGCAAAGATTACTATTCAGACTCTTCTGGATGCTGGTTGCCACTATGGTCACCAGACTCGTCGTTGGAACCCTAAGATGAAGCCATACATCTTTGGTGAGCGCAACGGCATTTACATTCTTGACCTTAAGCAGACGATGCTTGGCGCAGACGCTGCTTACACTTTCCTGAAGAATGTTGCATCTAAGGGTGGCCGCGTTCTCTTCGTCGGCACCAAGAAGCAGGCTCAGGAGCCAATCGCTACTGAGGCAGCTCGTGCAAACATGCCTTACATCAACCAGCGTTGGCTTGGCGGTATGCTCACCAACTTTGTCACCATGCGTTCCCGCATCAAGCGCCTTGAGGAGCTTGAGGCAATGGTAGAGGATGGCCGTATGGCAACTCTTCCTAAGAAGGAGCAGGCTCTTAAGAACAAGGAGCTTCTGAAGCTTCAGCTTAACCTCGGTGGCGTCCGTGATATGACATCTCTTCCACAGGCTCTCTTTGTTGTTGATTCCAAGCGTGAAGAGAACGCAATCCGTGAGGCAAACCGTCTTCACATTCCAGTTGTCTCCCTGCTTGACACCAACTCTGATCCAGATGTTGTTGATTACGGCATTCCTGCAAATGACGATGCTATTCGTTCCATTTCTCTTATGTGCCAGCTTGCTGCAGACGCAATTCTTGC
>NZ_CAUSFQ010000117.1:0-3359 GCF_963530955.1 Lancefieldella parvula
TAGGAGCGGACGTCATTCTCGCCAACAAATACGGTGCCTTCAGTAGCATCGTACCAGCGCGCCATCAGCTGGATAAGGGTAGTTTTTCCGGAGCCAGTGCCACCGAGAATACCAACGGTAGAGCCTGGTGCAAACGAGAGGTTAATGTCTTCAAGGACGTCCTCTTCAGCGCTCTGGCTGTACTTGAACGATACGTTTTCAAAGCGTACTGCACCATTCTTAACGTCAGTCAAACCGTGCTCTGGAGACTCAATAGCAGGCTCCTCGGAAAGAATCTCACCGATTCGACGCACACTGGTAATAGCGCGAGCAGTAAGCAAGAACACGCCAGAAATCATCATAAGTGAGTTCATGATAAGCAATACGTAACTCATGAAGCCCGTAAGCTCACCAACACCCAGTCTGCCAGCCATAATCATCTGGCCACCAAACCAAAGAATAGCCACATTAGTGACATACATTGAGGCCTGGAAAATAGGTAGGTTTAAGACGGATGTTCCAAAGGTCTTTGTAGCAGTCTGCGCATACTGGGTATTAACTTTTTCAAAGCGCTCGGAGACATATCCTTCTCGGACATATGCCTTAATCGCTCGCACCGCGGCAAAGTCTTCCTGCAGTGCCTCGTTAAGCTTATCCATTGCGCCTTGCATAACGCGGTACAAAGGGCCAACACGCTTCACAATAAAGAAGAGCGCAATGGCCAAAAAAGGCAGCACGGCAAAATACACTACTGCCAGCTCTGGGCTCATAATAAACGCCATAACCAAGCCCATGACCAGCATAATTGGTCCACGCATAAACGGGCGCGTGCCCATTGCAAAGGCGTTCTGAATAATGGTTACATCAGAGGTCAAACGCGTAACCAAAGAGGATGAATCGTATTTATCAAGATTTGCAAAAGCAAACTCTTCCATTCGGCGATATTCATCTTGTCTGAGTTGGGCACCTAGTCCCATAGCTGCCTTTGCTGAGTAGCGTGCATAGCCAATACCAGCAAACATGGCGAGAAGAGCAAAGACAACCATAACGGTACCGTTTACAAAAACAGCCTGAAGGTTGCCTTGCAAAATACCCTGGTCAACAATTTGAGCCATAAGTACAGGAATCACTAATTCGAGTAGGGACTCTGCAAACACGCAGAGTCCCGACAAAACAAAGTCCTTTTTGTACGCGCCAAAGTGGTCCAAGATAACCTTTAACTCAGCACGAGCAGATGGAGCCTTTTCTTCTACAGAAGTATCATTCATTGTTAAAACACCACGTACCTTACAGTCTTGCTTTGCTTGATTTGCTTATGCCTCTTTTGGAAGCGTCTGAAGCGAAACCTCCTTGAGCTGCTCATTAGAAACAGGCGAAGGAGCGCTCGACATCAAATCAGAGCCAGAAGTAGTCTTTGGGAATGCCATGACATCACGGATGGAATCGGCACCTGCAAGCAACATGCATACGCGGTCAAGACCAAGTGCAAAGCCGCCCATTGGAGGTGCACCAAATGTCAGAGCCTCCATCAAGAAGCCAAACTGAGCCTTTGCACGCTCTTCAGTAAAGCCGAGTTTCTCCAGAATCTTAAGCTGCAGCTCAGCATTGTGAATACGCATTCCGCCGCCGCCAGCCTCAAAGCCGTCCATGACAAAGTCGTACGTATACGAGCCCATAGCCAGAGGATCAGTGTCCAGAAGGTCAAGCTCATCCTCACGAGGAAGCGTAAAGGGCTGATGCTCAGAGGCATAAGACTGAGTCTCCTCATCCCAGTGGAACAGTGGGAAGTTAACAACCCAGAGGAAATCATGACCTTCTCGCGGTACATCCAAGACCTTTGCCATATGCAGGCGCATACCGCCAAGAATCTCATCTGTCTCCAGGCGGCCGCCTACAGCAAAGAGAATCAAGTCCCCTGCCTCAGCAGACATCTCTGCACGCAGTGCCTCAAGCTCTTCTGGCGAGAAGAACTTTGTAATAGGACCTCCCACGGAGCCGTCCTCTTTGAAGGCAACCCACGCAAGTCCCTTGGCACCAAAGCCGGCGGCTACCTCGGCAAGCTTATCTACCTGAGAGCGTGGCCAGGTGCCTGCACCCTTAACGTTGATTGCCTTGACGTACTGGCCTTCTGTTGTAGCAGCAGAGCTAAAGAGCTTAAAGCTTGACTGCTTGAAAACCTCAGAGACGTCGTGAAGCTCCATACCAATGCGGGTATCAGGCTTATCGGAACCGTAAGTATCCATTGCATCCCAGTACTGAATCTTGCGCAGTGGAGCTGGAAACTCAATGCCCATCTTTGCAAATGCATCGCCCAGAATATCCTCAAGATCCTACATGACATCTTCCTCGCGGACAAATGCCATCTCCATATCAACCTGCGTAAACTCAGGCTGACGATCTGCGCGAAGATCCTCGTCGCGGAAGCACTTAGTAATCTGGTAGTAGCGCTCAACGCCGCCAATCATCAGCAGCTGCTTCAATAGCTGTGGAGACTGTGGTAGTGCGTAGAAGTTTCCACCCTGCATTCTGGATGGAACCAGGAAGTCACGAGCTCCCTCAGGAGTGGATTTGAACAGTGCTGGAGTCTCTACCTCGGTAAAGTCACGCTTATGGAAAGCCTCACGAAGCGCAAATGCAAAATCAGAACGCATACGAAGATTCTGTGCCATCTGAGGACGACGTAGGTCAACGTAGCGGTACCTCAAGCGAAGGTCCTCGTTAACGTCAATGTGGTTCTCAATTTGGAATGGTGGAACAGCACTAGTATTAAGAACCTCAATCTTTGAAGCAAGTACCTCTACCTCACCGGTAGCAAGAGCCTCATTGGTCTGACCTTCAGAACGATGCTGAATCGTACCAGAAATCAGAACAGGCCACTCAGGACGAATAGTCTCTGCAGTTGCAAATGTTTCTGCATCAACATCTGGGTCAAACAGAATCTGGGTCAAACCCTCGCGGTCACGAAGGTCAACAAAAATCAGACCACCAAAGTCACGACGACGCCAAACCCAACCAGTGAGCGTAACGGTCTGACCGATATGCTCTACACGAAGCTCTCCGCAGGTATGCGTATGCATGCTGTGCAAATCAGCAGCTGCGTGAGCGGAATAATTCTGGGGTTTTTCTGAGGAACAAGCCATTTTTATCCTTTCGTCTTTGCTTCCCTGTGCCAAATCGGAAAGCACCTTCAAGACGGCAAAAACGCGTAGACGGCGCGTTCTTGCTCATAGATAAAACATTGTACTCTCCAACGTTTAGTCGAATCCTCTCAATCTAAACTTAGTGGAGATTCACGAGGAATAAATAACTTACCGTCACACTTTTACGCTAGACTGAAATTGATACACATGAGCCCTCTTACAGGGCGAGAAGAACTTGGA
>NZ_CAUSFQ010000118.1:0-3328 GCF_963530955.1 Lancefieldella parvula
CGCGCTCGCTTTTGTGGTGTCGTAGAAGACATCACGGTAAGTATCACCGTCAAAGACCTCGGCTGGCATACACTTTATGGTTGGGGTATAGCCAAGGAAGTCAGAACTGTTCTGCTTTACGGTATCGCGCTCAAAAATGCGTCCAACAGGGATAATAGAACGCTTAACCGTTGTCTCATTAATGACCGCGTCAAAAATGTAGACGCGAGGTGCGGTAAAGCGTGGGTTGTGGCGAACGGTAATAGAACCGTCTGTCTCAACCTTGACGTTATCGTCTCCATAAATGACCTTCAAAATAGTCTCAGCAGACTCAAGGAATGTCACCTTTGCAGACTCTGAGTACTTAGAGATTGAGGAACTAATGGCATTTCCTCCCCAGTCGTTCTTATCCTCTTCAGAGAGATCAACAGAAAACTCAACGCCATCCTCAGAGATATATCCAAGTGACTTAATCTTGCCAGGATTTGCGGTCATCAGATCCTTGATGGTCTTCTTAACATCAAGAAGCGTCTTAATGTCAACGCTTGGGTCAACAACTGCGGCATATCCGCCAGGACGGCCCTTTGCTGCTCCGACGGAATTTGCATTGTAAATAGCATCAGCCATGATTACTCCTTACAGACGTGTAGTGATATACACATCTAATTGATATCGATATTTCTTTGAATCCGGGTCTGGGAAGTCGTAGATACTTTGAACTTCAACCTTGATGACCTTATCAAGCTCTTGCCAGCACTCAAGCAAAAGAAGTCTTATTGCCAAAGCAAGCTTATATGCAGAGGCGTCCGTTGTACTCCAAGATTGCACTGCAAGATTAGCTATATCCCAGCCAATCGTAGAGCTTCCTCCGGTTCGCGTAACGGTAATAAACTCTTTTGGTTCACGGGCGGGAACTCGTGTCGAAGCAGGGACGCTAAGCTTTTCACTCATATACTTAGTAAGATCTGAAAGAATGTCATAACTCATCCATTACATCCTTTCTTGAGAATATTAAGCTTTGCGTTAGCACGTCCAGCCCATATACCGTTCTCTGCTCCAGAGCAATACACAAGGCCAGCTGCGGTGTACTCGCGATTAACCCATTTGGCGTCAAATCGAGCACCATGTTTGAGGTATTTTTCTGGCAGTAAAGCATTACATTTTGCTGCACAAATCTGAGCCGCCTCACGGCACATATCAGCTACAGGAGCGGTATGAAGTACCTCACGAATACCAGCCAAATCAGGTTTAAGCCCTGTGACGACAAAATCATTACCCATCGACAACCACCGCCTCGACTTCCCTGTCCCAATCGAGTGGCGTTAGACTGTCGAGATAGGGTTGCGGGTCACCAACGACTGCAAACCTCATGCCATCAAACTCAATAAAAGTTCCCCTTAGACTTCGCTTATAAGTCTTTGGAAAGTGAAACACCATGTCTATGCGGTCACCGTTTGGGCGCACCGCAGACAAATCAGATGTCGCAACTGGAGCTGGTAAGACATTGTCAACAAGCTCATAAGACTCTACTCCAGAGGTCTCATTGCCATGATCGTCTAGGACAGTAGTTACTCTAACCACTTCTACCCGAACGCCCCTAATTGCTGCCATCATTCACCTCGTGGTCTTGCTTAAACATTGGCTGAATTGAGCCAATTCTGATACCACTCAAGCCGAGTCGAGTGCGCTCAGAGCGCGTTACATACAAATCAGCTGTTGGATTTGCAAAAGTCAATGTCGACTCATAAGGGCCGGCATGCTGACTGTACTGAGAAGCACCCTCAAAACCAGCAGGAACATTCACAGCACGAGCAACAATCGCACAAGTAACGGCGCAAGCATTTTCATCAAATCGAAGATTCAAGCCTTCTTTGTAAGCCGTTTGATGATATGCAATGAAATTAGAGCGCAAGAGGGCTGAGGCATCTTGCAAAAGCACCTCAACCCTCTCTGGAGCGCCAGACCCATAACGTTTCTCATAGTCGGCCTTTGTGGCAAAGCTTCTTGTCTCTGCCATATAAGCCTCCTATTAAGCGGCAGTACCGTTTGCAAGGCGGACAAACTGTGCCTTATCACGAGCGACAAAGCCAAACATAAAGGTGCACTTAAGAGCAAACATATCACGCTGATAGAGGTTCATAGCAGTTCCGCCAGCGTTAATAGTTGCCTGGTCAGCCATAGAGACAGTGATGTCCTTTACAAGACCAAAGCGAGCACCAGTCCAATCGCCACCAACGCCAACAAGCTCTGGTGTCTTAGAGGCAACCTTTGCCTGATAAGCTGCACGAGAGAAGAGAGATGGGATAGCAAGAACAGAAGAACCGCCGTCCTTACCCTCAACTGCTGGGTTGGTGATAAAGAGTGGACGCTGCTGGCTGTCCTTAGCCTTAAGAAGCAGAGTGCGAGCCTTTGGAGAGAGGACCCAACCGTTAAGGTCACCGTTAGCGTTGGAGACCTTCTCAAGCGCGTCAACAAAGCCGTCATAAGGCTTAGCAGAAAGGTCTACAGACTCAGCATCTGCAAGAGTATCAAAGCCAGTGCCAGGAGCAGTGCCATACATGATGGTAGAGTCAACCTTGCGACCAATGGCGCCTGGAAGACGATTCTGAAGCTCGGCAAAGATAGCCTCATAGTTATCCTTGAACTCGTTAGAGAAGAGCTCAATAACAGTGAGCTTATAAGGCTTCATTTCCTTTACGCCAAGAGAGGTGTTAGATACCTTAGCCTCTTCACCCTCAGCGGTAAAAGAAGCCTCTGGGTCACCCGTTACAACTGGGATAGTCATGCCGCGGCCAGGAAGCTCAATTGGAGTTGCGAGCTGCATAATTGCAGACTGGTCTTGGACGTTTGCAAAGATCTCGTCAGAGAGGTCTTTTGGAAGTGTTGCAGAAGTTGTCAAAATACCGGTTGCCATACTTAAATCCTTTCAATTAGTTGAATGTTTCGGCCATGAATTGACCAAATTTTTGTGCTGGAGTCTCTCCAGCCTGTGTAGAAATGCCTGATTCTGGAATGATTGGAGCAGAAGGCTTTTTGGCGAACGCCGCTACGGCTTCTGCAAACGTCTTCATGCTCTCTTCATCTGCGCCCTGAATGAGGTCCTCTGGTACCCCTGTGTCTTTAGCGACTTGCTTGCGCATCTGCTGCAATTTAGCGTTCTCATCACGTGTCTGCAGTTCACCTTTAAGGTTGTCAACCTCAGCGAGTGCCTTTTTCAGCTCCTCGGAGCCACTCTTTTCGAGTTCGTCAAGCTTTTCAGCCTTGGCTTTCAAGTCATCATAATCAGAGAACTCAGAGCGTACTTTTTCACGCTCTCTTTCAAGCCTGTCTTTCACGATCTTGTCGAGCT
>NZ_CAUSFQ010000119.1:0-3235 GCF_963530955.1 Lancefieldella parvula
CTCAGCCTCTTGGAGAAAGTTGATCATCTGGAGGTCAAGCTTTTGAGCTTCGTGTCTGATATCATCAAGACTACGCACCAGGTTAAAGCTGCGTTCTTGCTCAAAGTAACCACCGATGAGGTCTGCCCAGCGCTGTTTTTCTTGGCGAGAAACTCGTGCAAATCCGTATCCAGGCAAGTCTACAAATTTGACGCCATCAACGTCAAAGAAGTTGATATTTGCAGTTTTACCTGGGACGCTTGAAACTCGTGCGAGCTGTTTTCGTCCAATAAGTTTATTTAAGAGGGAAGACTTACCCACGTTTGAGCGGCCCACAAAAGCCACCTCTGGAGTCTCTGGAGAAGGAAGTTGTGAGATTGCTCCGTATGATGCCTCATATTGTGCGGTTTCATACTTAAGACCCATGATGCCTCCCATTGCACTTCAAAAACGTAAGGTATTATTTTAGCGCAAACTGGGAGGTGTAGAACCTTACACCCACGTAACTGCCTGGCAGCAGCGCTTAAGCGCATCGATGTAGAGCTCACCAAAGGGCGAGAGGCTCTTCTCGTCGTGGGTAACGTAGCCAACTTCCATGTAATCATCAACAGCTAGAGGAATTGCAACAATGTTGGGGCCATTGAGCTCTTCGTTAATAAGACCGGTGCTGATGGTGTAACCGTTCAAGCCAATAATCAGGTTGAAGATAGTGGCGCGGTCTCGGACCATGATGTCCTTATCGCGATCAAGCGTTGCCAGAAGCTCCTCGGAGAAATAGAACGCGTTGTGCTCACCCTGCTCGTACGAAAGACGAGGGTAGGGAGCAAGATCGTTGAGTGTTACCGAGGAGCGCTTTGCCAGCGGGTTATCCTTTCCCACAAAGACGCTTGGCTTGCATTTAAACAATGGCGAGAAAACCAAGCCCTGGTCCTGCAGCGTTTTTCTAATAACGCGCTCGTTGAACGAGTTGAGGTAGAGGACGCCTACCTCACTTCTTAGCTTGGAGACGTCTTCGATAATCTCGTACGTCTGCGTCTCTCTGATACGGAAATCGTACTTTGAGCCGCCATGCTCTTTAATCAGGTTGACAAAGGCCTCAACGGCAAAGGAATAGTGCTGGCAAGAAACGCAGAAGCGCTGTTTGGTAGGAGCGGTGCCCAGATAGCGCTCTTCAATGAGGTCCGTCTGCGTGACAACCTGCCTGGCGTAACTCAAAAACTCCTCGCCATCTGCGGTAGGTTCAACGCCCTTGCTGGTCCTGTTAAAGAGGGAGATTCCCAGCTCAGCTTCAAGCTCTTTAACTGCGCTACTCAGGGTAGGCTGCGAGATAAAGAGCTGTTTAGCTGCGGCGTTAATGGTGCCAGCCTTAGCAATAGCAAGAACATATTTAAGTTGAGTCAGAGTCATAAGTCAGATTTCTACGCAGAGGTTTTTCTCGCCTTATTTAACACCATACTGCTGGTAGTAGGCATCAATGGAGGCTTTCAAGGTGTCGTCGATAATAACTTTACCGTCTACCTCGTTGTTGTAGAGGGCCTCGGTAACCTCGTCCATGGAGACAATGGCTGCAGTTGGCATGCCCCAGCGCTCGGAGACTTCCTGGAGAGCTGCAACTTTGCCGCCCTTGCCAACCTCCATGCGGTTGAGCGAGACAATCAGACCAACTACCTCGATCTTTGCAATAGAGGTAATCATAGGATAGGTCTCTTCGATAGATTTACCAGAAGTGGTGACGTCTTCAACCATAACCACTCTCTGGCCGTCTTTGAGCTCTGCACCTAAAAGCATGCCGGCGTCCGCGCCGTGATCTTTTGCTTCTTTTCTGTTGGAGCAGTACTGAACCTGCTTACCATAGAGCTCATTGATGCCCATTGCGGTGATAACGGAAAGGGGGATGCCCTTGTAAGCAGGACCAAAGACTACGTCAAAGTCCAGGCCAAAGTTGTCGTGAATGGCGCGAGCGTAATAAAGACCCAGCTTGTGGAGCTGCTCGCCAGTGACATAGGCGCCGGCATTCATGAAGAAAGGAGATTTGCGACCACTCTTGAGCGTAAAATCGCCAAATTTAAGTACGTTGCTCTGGACCATAAACTCAATAAATTCGCGCTTGTAGTCTTCCATGGCTTCTCCTTTAGCAGGCCTTTTAACGTGGCAGCACTTTGTAGGTAAGTTCTACTGCACTAGTTTAGCCGAATTACGGATAGGTGTTTTATGGCGCGGTGTTTTATGGCGTGCCGGCTTGGCTGTGTGAGATTAGCGTAAATACCGCCAGATATATCTCGCCTTTAAAACAGGCGAGAAGCACACGTTGGAAAGCTTGAATGAAATTCTTTCAGAAGATGATAAAATCAAAATCGGTTACAAGTCTAAAATGAGCTTAGAAGAAGCTAAAAAGAGGTATCCTGATTGGTATCAGCGCCGAATTGTTGAGGGGCAAAAGAAACCGAGTGAAGATTTTGTCTTTCATCGACATCGTGGAATTTATGATAACTGGAAACAAAAGATTATCAGCGGTGCAGTTGTCGGAAAGCGTTACTATTGCCTTGAAAATCTTTGCTCGTTAGCGGTTCAATGTTGTATCAGTCCTGAAGAGTTGGAAAAGGATTGTAAAATGATTATGGAACATTTTGAGACCCTTACAAATGACGATAAGAACCATTTTACGCTATCTGACGTTATTTCAGCTCTTGCAACTTACTACCGTAATGATACAAACGCATTTACACGCAAAATTGAGTATATCAGCGAGCGCACAGGCATTCCGCTTCAAAGAGCCAAGCGAAACGGAAATACAAGGGCGGAACACGTTGAAATCATGAATTTCACAAGGCAATTAAAAGGGCGTAGAGATAGCAAATATCTAGGCGGTAGACCTGATAAGAAAGCAATCGTCCAAGAATGGCGCAAAAAGAAACCTTGGGGAAAGAAAACCGATTGTCAAAGAGACACAGGTTTATCACGTCCAACAATTTCAAAATATTGGAATGTTGAAACAGACGAGTAAAAACTACTCAAATCGATTTTAAGCCCTGAAACGTGTGTAGATAAGGGGTACATGGATTTTATCATTAAAATCATGAGTATTGTCCGAGAGTGATTGGTCTTGCGTATGGTTAACCCTAAAGTTATGGAAATAAGACTTAGAAGCAAACTTAAGAGTGTGTTGATAGTGCATTATCTTAAAATTTTGTATAATAGGAACTTGAATTCTCAAAGCAAGTGCAACGTTTGGTGATGGTAGACTTCCCAAGGGCAC
>NZ_CAUSFQ010000120.1:0-3214 GCF_963530955.1 Lancefieldella parvula
GTAAATTCCTTCCTGGCGGGTAAATTTTCTCGCTAGAAAAGTGCTCAAACATAAGACATTTGGCGAGAAACTCATGTGCCAGAATTATAACAAAGCGCCCCTGCGTAGCTGCTGAGACGCCTCTTCATACCACTCGGCATCGTTTGCTTACAACAGAAAAGTGGACATCTGCCCTTTTGTTTCGGTGAACGGTAACCGCTCGCCGATAAGCGTTGTTCCTCATCGGTCGAAGGTTTGGTTAACGGTATGTTAGCGTTCACATTGTTTACGTGCGCAAATATCGGATATTTGTAAACCGCATTTCTCGCCAGCCTAAAATTCATGAAAGTCTGCTCAACCTTTCACGGTTTCGTTCTAGATTTACGTAAAAAAGTGCTTGAAAATGTACTTCGCGAGTGTTCGTCGTTTTGTTGTGGAGAGGACCCAATTGTGGCTGCAACAAAGCAGCGAGCTTTCGCAAAAACGTTTATAAGCCTCGTCAGTGTCACGTGTATGACGTGCTCCTCCACGAGGTAGGTAGTGTTTCAACTGCAGAAACACAGATTTTAGGAGGGTTTTATGAAGGGTTATGCAATGCTCAAGATCGGCGAGTCCGGCTGGATTGAGAAGGAGACACCAAAGTGTGGTCCTCTTGACGCAATCTGCAAGCCACTTGCGGTCGCAATTTGTACATCTGACATTCACACTCTGTGGGAGGGCGCAATCGGCGACCGCCACAACATGATTCTTGGTCATGAGTGCTCCGCAGAGGTTGTCGAGGTCGGCGAGTGCGTCAAGGACTTCAAGCCTGGCGACCGCGTCCTCGTTCCTGCAATTACTCCAGACTGGAACTCCCTTGAGGCTCAGGCTGGCTACTCCATGCACTCCGGTGGCATGCTTGCTGGCTGGAAGTTCTCCAACTTCAAGGACGGCGTCTTCTCCGAGTACTTCCACGTAAACGACGCTGACGGCAACCTCGCTCACATGCCAGAGGGCATGGATCCAGCAGACGCCTGCATCCTTTCCGACATGGTTCCAACTGGCTTCCACGCAGTTGAGCTGGCTGGCGTTGAGTTCGGCGACACTGTCCTGGTCATCGGCATTGGACCTGTCGGTCTTATGTCCGTTGCTGGTGCTGCACTTCACGGTGCTTCTCGCATCATTGCTGTTGGTACCCGTCCAGTCTGTGTTGAGGCAGCTAAGGGCTACGGCGCAACCGACTTCATCTCCTACAAGGACGGCCCAATCTGGGAGCAGGTCATGGAGCTCACCGGCGGCAAGGGCGTTGACCGCGTCTGCGTCGACGGCGGCGGCTGCGAGACCTTCGAGGACGCTGTCAAGGCACTCAAGCCTGGCGGAAAGATTGGTAACGTCAACTACCTCGGTTCCGGCGACTACGTCAACATTCCTCGCGTCGAGTGGGGCGTTGGTATGGGCCACAAGGACATCCGTGGCGGCCTTATGCCTGGCGGCCGTCTGCGCATGGAGAAGCTCTCCAGCCTGGTCACTTCTGGCCGTCTTGACCTTCACCCAGAGGTTACCCATCTCTACCACGGCTGGGATCACCTCGAGGAGGCTCTCTTCACCATGCGTGATAAGCCAGCTGACCTCATCAAGCCAGTTGTTGTTATCGACTAGGTAATCAACTAGGTCGCGTGATTTAGTACGTTTAAGCTGGCGAGAAGTTCGGTTTTCTCGCCAGCTTTTTGCGTTGGTGGGCGCCAACGGAGTTTAGGAAGCGGTTGTATTCATGAAAATCCTTGTTGTATCAGGCTTTCTTGGAGCTGGTAAAACCACCTTCATTCAGGAGCTCGTGCGCCGGACTGGGCGTGATTTTGCTATCTACGAGAATGAATATGGCCAGGCAGACATCGATGCGCGTCGCCTGAGACAGGACTCCGACCTCAAGGTTTGGGAGTCCACCGAGAACTGCATTTGCTGTTCGGGCAAGCAGGATTTTGCGACGTCGGTGCTGACTATTTCAAACACCATCGACCCCGAGTATTTAATTGTTGAACCAACTGGCGTGGCTAAGCTGCAGAGCATTCTTGATAACGTGAATCAGGTTGCCTGGGAGCGCATCAGTTTGCTGGCGCCAGTTACCGTGGTCGACGCCGTTTCGTGGCAGAATCAGCGCACCGATTTCCCAGAGATTTTTGACAATCAACTGAGCGCCGCTTCGAGTGTGGTGATTTCCAAGCTTGCTCCAGGTAGCGAGGATGCTGCTGAGCCCATTAAGCAGCTTGCAGCAGAGATGAATCCGCAGGCAGAGATTATCGCGGAGTCTTCATATGCTGATATTCCTGATGAGTGGTGGAATGGTCTTCTGACTCGCGCGCTTGACGGTTCTGTTCTTAAAGATGCAGCTGGTGATGAGGACGAAGGTCCTGACTTGGAGACTATGGCGCTGACTCACGCTGAGCTTCCAAGTCCAACGCACTTGATTTGGCTTTTGGACGCAGCGTCGGCTGGCGTTTTTGGAAAGCTTGCGCGCGCAAAAGGTACGTTGCCGTGCGGTAATCAGTGGGTCAAGTTTGACCTGGTAGAGCGCGCATGGGCGATTACGGGTGACGAACCTCAGGAAGAGTCCAGGTGCGTGTTTATTGGCCGCAACCTGCTGCGTCATGGACTTCGCGAGGCGTTTGTGCCGGCATTCTGGCATGAGCAGTCGGACTTGGCTGACGAGCACGATCATTCGCATTGCGACCACGAGCATGGTCACTGCGTGCATGAGCACTGCGACCACGAGCACGGGCACTGCGAGCATGAGCACGCAGGTCACGAGCACCACGCGCACGGCGAGCACCACGAGCACCACGCGCACGGCGAGCACCACGAGCACCACGCGCACGAGCACGACCACGAGGGACACGAGCATCACGCGCACGACCACGGCGAGCACATGCACGGCCACGGCGAGCATGCGCATAAAACTTGCAACTAAAAAGAGCCTCTGATTGAACTGCCTCCCATTTCTTGGACACGAGAAATGGGAGGCAGTTCAAAACACACCTAAGTCGGATAATCTGTCAAAAAGACGTATACATGACGCTGAAAATAGCTAAAGCATGCAGATTATCTTCATTAGGTGTGTAATATGCCCCAATCTGAGCAGATTATCCGACTTAGGTGTGTTCCTTAGGTGCGGAATTTACCTATAGTTAAATCTTTTATATGACGCTATTCATTTTCTAGCATATTAGATGAAGTTTATGCATAGAGATGCATATCAGGT
>NZ_CAUSFQ010000121.1:0-3110 GCF_963530955.1 Lancefieldella parvula
TCCAAGAAATGGGGTTTCTCGCCAGCTGGTTGAAGACTGGGAGAAGACCCCTGAGTATCAGCACGATGCCAACGGTCGTGTAACTGAGTGGGATTTCTACGGCGGTTCTTTGGCAGGTATTGAAGAGAAGCTTTCCTACTTGGAAAATCTTGGAATAACTGCGCTTTATTTGAATCCAATCTATGCTGCTTCCAGTAATCATCGCTACGATATTGCAGATTATTTGGAAGTCGATCCCGTTCTGGGCACGATAGAGGATTTTGAACGCCTCTGCGCAAAAGCTGCTGAACACGGTATTTCCATTATTTTGGATGGCGTTTTTAATCATTGTGGTGCTGATTCAAAATACTTTAATAAATTTTCTAACTACTCCGAACCAGGAGCAGTTCAGCAGGCTGGTTCTGCCTATGATAAGTGGTTTACGTTCCATGAGGATGGAACATATGAGAGTTGGTGGGGTGTCGATGCTCTTCCGACGATTGTCTCTGAAAATCCTGATTACCAGGAGTTTATTTGTGGCAAGGATGGCGTTATTAGAACGTGGCTGCGTCGTGGAGCTCGTGGTTGGCGCTTAGACGTTGCAGATGAGATTTCTGATTCGTTTATACAGAAGATTCGTGCAGCAGCGCTTGCTGAACGCAGTGATGCGGTCATTATTGGAGAGGTCTGGGAGGACGCAAGCAATAAGCGAGCGTATGGAAAACTCAGACAGTATCTTGAGGGCTCTGAGCTTGACGGTCCTATGAATTACCCTCTGCGTAAATCTATTCTTTCATTTTTGATGAATGAGGTTGGTGCTGAGGCAACTGCTTTAGCTCTTGAGGAACTGTGGGAAAACTATCCTCACGAGGCGTTTTATTCTTGCCTCAACGTATTTGGAACACATGATAAAGAGCGCTTGATTAACGTAGTTGCAGGAGCTCCTGCTCCTGATGCTCTTTCTGCTCAAGAGCAGGTAACGTATAGACTTTCTGCTGATCAGCGAGGTCTTTCTAAGGCTCGTATGTGGCAGACAGCTGTGCTTCAGATGACGCTTCCGGGTGTTCCGTCTATCTATTACGGCGATGAAATGGGTGTTGAGGGGTTTGTTGATCCGACAAATCGCGCAACTATGCCATGGCCTGGAATCAGTCCTCGTGCTGACTTGGATTACTTGCACATGTATCGCAATGCCATCGCGCTCAGAAAAACGCTGCCACTACTGGTAGATGGTTCGTTTGAGCCATTTGTCCCAGAATGTGGATCTGATGACGTTCTGGCATTTTGGCGTAAGCCTCTTCAAAAAGATGGCCAGCAAGAGCAGCAGGGCAAAGCCGCTTCTGGCATTTGTGTTCTGGTGAATAAGAGTCGCTCAGATGCTAAAACAGTATATGTTTCTGTACCTCAAAACATGCAGGTTATTGATGTTATTAGTGGCCAAGCAGTCCCCGTTAAGGACGGCAAAGCAGAGGTCTTTTTGTGGCAACTTGGATGCACTGTCTTAAACGTGCAACCAGCTCACAGGTTACAAAAGCCCCTTGAGCCTGGTATGGGAGTGCTTGCTCATATAACTTCTCTACCTGCCGATGAGGACTCTGCAATTACGCCAGGTCAGAAGCTTGGTGTTATTGGTCGCAAGACTTCCGAGTTCATCGATTTTCTCGCCAAATCTGGCCAGAAGTATTGGCAGATTTTGCCTGTCAGTCCAACTGATGAATACGGTTCTCCTTACGCGGGAATTTCTGCTTTTGCAGGAAATATCAACCTACTTGATCCAGCGGCAATGGAGAGAGTTATCTCTGAGTGCGATGATACTCAGAGTAGGCGAGCCGCTGAATACCAGGAATTCTGCGCGAGAAACTCGTATTGGCTTGATTCGTATGCAGCATTTCGAGCTATTAAAGACCTGCTGGGAGAGGAAGTATGGCAGGATTGGCCTAAGCAGTATCGCAGCTGGTCGCAAGAGCTTCTTGAGCGTCCTGAGCTTACTCAGGCAATTGAACTTCACCGAAAGCAGCAATTTACCTTTGAGGTAGTTTGGAGCCAGACATTGGCGGAGGCTCGTGCTAAAGGCATTCAGATTATTGGCGACATGCCCATGTTTGTTTCAGAGGATTCCGCTGATGTTTGGGCACATCCAGAGCTTTTTGCCCTTGATGCTACTGGACATACAGAGCTTCAGGCTGGAGCTCCTGCTGACGCGTTTTCTCAAGATGGCCAGCTGTGGGGTAATCCAACGTATAACTGGCAGGCTCATAAAGACGAGGGATACCGTTGGTGGATTGAACGTTTCCGCAGGTCTTTCTATCTGTATGACTATACCAGGCTGGACCATTTTATTGGCTTTACGTCTTACTATGCTATTGAGCAAGGAAAGACTGCTGCCGAGGGCTCATTCAAGTTTGGTCCCGGTCTGGAGCTGTTTGATGTTGCTTATAAGCAGCTTGGCCCACTTCCTTTTATTGCAGAGGATTTAGGAGCGGTTACTCCTGCGGTCCGAGCGATGCTTTCTCAGACGGGATTTCCGGGCATGAGCGTCATTCAATTTGCTGATGGAGATTGTAGATATTCCTTTACACCAGCTCAGGAGTCTATTGTGTACAGTGGCACCCACGATACGCAAACGCTTATGGGTTTTGTAGAAGCTCGTTTTACAGGTGGCCAGGCAACTGATGAATCGCACCAGATTTTTGACCACCTTATGGAGCAAGTAGTTAGCACTTCTAATGCAGTGGTTATTTTGCCGCTACAGGACGTCTTAGGTCTTTCTGACGATGCTCGTATGAACATTCCTGGTAAAGCTGAAGGCAATTGGTCTTGGCAGGTTAAAAAAGACATACTCACGCCACAGGTTGTTCAAAAGCTGCAGAGGTTTGCTGAACTGCACCAGAGTAAGCTCGACGCTTAGCGTACCTTTTTTGTTACAACAAAAAAGTCCTTCTCAGTGAACTGCCTCCCATTTCTTAGACACGAGAAATAGGAGGCAGTTCAAAACACACCTAAGTCGGATAATCTGTTAAAAAGACGTATACATGACGCAGAAATTACCACAAACATGCAGATTATCGTCATTTAATGTGTAAAATGCCCGCAATTGAGCAGAATATCTGACTTAGGTGTGTTCCGTAGAT
>NZ_CAUSFQ010000122.1:0-2993 GCF_963530955.1 Lancefieldella parvula
TACAACGTTTGCCCAGATAAAAGTTTTTGAGGCGGTAAAAAATCGTCTTAGTTGGGGATAAATCGGCCAATTTTAAGTTTTCATCCCCAACTAAACGGGTTTTTTACCTTTTTCGGTACATAATTTTGAACCAAAAAATTACGTATTCATAGGAATGAATTTAATTGCACAAATATGCAGAAATCTGATTAGCGACCCAAAACACGCACACTATTCTTCTCAATCATGCGCGGCTCAAGAATTATCTGGATTGACGCGCTGTCATCTTGCGCTTCGATGCCGTTATTTTTACCTGGCACAGCTTCTTGCGTCGCAGCTGATTGCGTTGCAGCTGATTGCGTCGCGGCTTCTTGCGTCGCGACTGCTTCCGCCGCAGCTCTCTGCACAACATCCGCTCCATGCTCGCCCAGACGACGAAACATAATTGAAAGCGCGGCATCAGAAAGCTCATCAACATTTTGCTCAATCGAGGTCAGCGCTGGTTCAAACAGTGCGTCTGAAATGCTGTTATCGTATCCGACAACGGAATAGTCGCGTGGAACATGCAGACCGCGCTCGTACAGATAGCGCAGCAAGCCCAACGCAATATTGTCGGACGTCGCAACAACCGCGGTAGCGTTCACTCGAATCAGCTGCTGAGCTGCAAGATACGCATCAGGAATGTAATAATCGCTGGTCAACACAAGCGACTGATCCAGCTCCAGGCCCTTCTCGCCAAGTGCGCGAACGTAGCCGTTGAGGCGGGCACAGCCGGTGTTGGAAGCGGTGTTAACCATACATGCGATGCGGCGATGACCGTGATCTAGCAGGTATTTTGTGGCCAGATAGCCGCCAAGCTCATTGTTGAACGTGACTTTGTCGCAGTCGAGCGCGTCGATGGTTCGGTCCACCATGACGTACGGCACGGGCAGCTGCTCCAAGTCGGCGATGAGCTGCTTTGAGGCTTCTACCTCGTCGGACGTGATAATAAAGATGCCGTCGGCGCCGCGATTGACCAGTAGTCGCACAAGGTCCGCATCGTTTGACGTGCTGTTATCCGAGTTAGTGATGAACAGCGCGTACCCACGGCGGCGGCACTTCATCTCCAACATCTTTGCAAACGACGAGAAAAACCGGCTCTCGATATTCGGTACGATCAACCCCAGCGTCTGCGTATGCTGCGTGACCAGGCTTCTTGCAATCTGGTTGGGAATGTAGTGTTCGCGACGGGCAACGTCGAGGATGCGGCGACGGTTCTCGTCACTCACGCGCACCGGCCGACCGTTCAGCACCAGCGAAACCGTGGCGGGCGACAGCCCCACCTCGCGCGCAATCGTTTTTAGGGTGACTTTTTCTGCCACGTTACCTCGCAACTTGCCCCGTTTATCGTTGTTGCTTAAGTATAATAGTCGAGAAACCCCTGCGGCTGGTCGTCCGCCAAAAGCCAAGCCTTGTCTCCACACGACAACCGCGCCGCGCCCCGGCACCGCACGCAAGCTGCACTACGCCCCGGCAGCGCACGCAAGCTGCACCTGCGCCCCGGCGCTCGCACGACAACCGCATTCCGAGAGGACGCGCATGAACATCACTCCACAGGAAATCGCCGAAACCCTTGCCATGGTCAGCGAGCAAAACCTTGACCTGCGCACCATCACGATGGGTATCTCGCTCAATAGCTGCGCAGACGAGGACCTGGATCGCATGTGCCAGAAGGTCTACGACCGCATCACGCGCCAGGCCGAACACCTGGTGTCCGTGGCCGAGGACCTGGAGCGCGAGTACGGCATCCCCATTGCCAACAAGCGCGTTTCCGTCACGCCAATCGCGCAAATTGCGGCGTGTACCTCAGCGCAAGACCTGACCCCGCTTGCTTACACGCTTGACCGCGCGGCCGAGACGCTGGGCATCGACTTTTTGGGTGGCTTCTCGGCACTGGTCCACAAGGGCCTTGGTGACGCCGACCGCCGACTCATCGCATCCATCCCCGAGGCGCTGGCCACCACGTCGCGCGTCTGTTCCTCGGTAAACGTCGCATCTACGCGCGCGGGCATCAACATGGACGCCGTTCTGCTCATGGCCAAAACCGTGCTCGAAGCCGCTCGTCGCACCACTGACATTCAATGCTACGGTGCCGCTAAGCTGGTCGTTTTTGCCAACATGGTGGAGGACTCCCCCTTCATGGCCGGCGCAGTCCACGGCAGCGGAGAGGCAGACGCCGTCATTAACGTGGGCGTTTCCGGTCCTGGCGTCATGGCTGCGGCTCTCGCCGAGCTCCCCAACTCCGCAAACCTCATGGACGTTGCCGAGAAGATCAAACAGACGGCATTCAAGATTACCCGCGCGGGCGAGCTGATGAGCCGCGAGGCCTCAAGGCGCCTAGGTGTCGAGAAGGGCATCGTAGACCTCAGTCTTGCGCCTACCCCTGCAGCTGGCGATTCCGTCGCTAAGATTCTGGAGCTCATCGGTGTTGGCGAATGCGGCGGCCCCGGAACAATCTGCGCGCTTGCCCTGCTTAACGATGCTGTCAAAAAGGGCGGCGTCATGGCGTCGTCCAGCGTTGGCGGCCTGTCCGGCGCATTCATCCCGGTCTCCGAGGACGCGGGCATGATTCGCGCAGCTCAAGACGGTGCGCTTTCTCTCGAGAAACTCGAGGCAATGACCTCAGTGTGCTCCGTTGGTTTGGACATGATTGCTATTCCTGGTGATTCCTCTGTGGAAACCATCGCGGGCATCATCGCAGATGAGATGGCCATCGGCGTCATCAACACCAAGACCACGGCGGTCCGCGTTATCCCAGCTATCGGTTACAACGAGGGCGACGTCCTGGAGTTTGGTGGTCTCTTTGGATCCGCGCCCATCATGCCGGTCAACCAGTTTGCGGGCACGGTGCTTGCCCACCGTGGCGGTCGCTTCCCCGCTCCGCTTAATTCACTCAAGAACTAGCAAGAGAGCCTCCATATCTGAACTGCCTCCCATTTCTTGGACATAAGAAATGGGAGGCAGTTCATATGCGG
>NZ_CAUSFQ010000123.1:0-2985 GCF_963530955.1 Lancefieldella parvula
CTACTTTGAACAAGAGCGCAGCTTTAACCTGGTCATCAGCCTTGTTGACATCAGGCACGAAGCTCAAAAGCTTGACCTCCAGATGATCAACTTTCTCCAAGAGGCTGAGCTGCCCTTTGTAGTTGCGTTTACCAAGGCAGACAAGATTGCGCGCGGCAAGCAAAATCAAGCCGCGGCCGCCCTGCGCAAGGCATTCCACATTACCCCTGAACAGACCATCATTACCTCGTCCGAGACCGGTCTGGGCATTGACGAGTTGCGCCGCCGCATCGAAGACGCAACTATCTAGGAGCATCATGGATCCAATCCACCAGCAAGAGCAAGAGCACCTCTCCCACGTATACCAAAAACTTGTTGAGATTCGTGAGGATTTGGACACAACACTCAATACTACGCAAAAAGATGCAGCTAGAGACCTTCGTCAGATGAGTGAAGAAATCCGCCCAGACTTTGGTGGAGCGGACGAAACCATTGAGACCCTTGCGGCTATTGAGACGCTCAACAGCGTTATTGATACGTACAACCAGTACCACGATTTTACTGTCGAGAAACTCGGTCGAGTCGAAATCCTCTTGAGGCAGCCTTACTTTGCTAAGGTCACGCTCAAAATGCGACCCGGACGTCCTTCTCGTGATGTATACATTGGCGCGGCAGGCATTACGGACAAAGACCGTACACCGCTTATTGTTGATTGGCGCAGCCCCGTTGCCGAGACGTATTACAACCAAGAGATGGGAACTACGTCGTACCAGGTAGACGGCAAGAAAAGAACGGTTGAACTGGAACTTAGACGACAGTTTGACATCACGCGCGACAAGCTGAACCTCTACTTTGACACAACGGTTGCCATTGAAGACTCTCTGCTGCTTGCCGCTCTGAAACGTCAACACACCGAGAAACTGCAGGCCATCACCGCAACTATCCAGCGCGAACAAAACGTTGTTGTCAGGCACGAGGATGTGCCGGTTCTGCTGGTCAACGGTATTGCAGGCTCGGGCAAAACGTCCGTTTTGCTGCAGCGTATTGCGTACCTTCTCTACCAGCAGCGCACCACACTTACCGCAGATCAGGTGTACCTGTTCACTCCTAACGAGATGTTTGGTCGCTACATCAATACCGTTTTGCCTAGCATGGGCGAGCACAATCCGCAGGTATTTACCTGGGATTCTTTTCTCAAGGCTTTGGGTCTGGCCGACCACGCATCGGGCGCCCACAACAACCCCGAGTCTCTGAAGAAACTTGAAGAGCAACTTGCCACACTTGAGCTCTACGAGGACGACTTCAAGGCCATTTCTGTTGAGGGAACCACGCTCATTAAGCCAGCTCAGGTGGCTAGTTCTGTGGCAAAGTTCTCGCAATTTCCTGTGGGACCACGCCTCATTGCGCTTGCCAAAGACGAGCTACACACCCGCTTGGAGCGCAGGCTTGGTCAGATGGCCCACAACGACGAAATCCAAGAAGAGATGCTCTCCCTTGACGTTGAGCAGCAGCTTGAGGTCTTTGGTCGTACCATCAGCCCTTCCGACGAGGAAGAAGTTCTGGCGCGCACCCGCGAGTTTCTCAACTGGCGCTTTGCCTCTGCGCACGAGGTCATCGAGTCCGCTTCCTGGCTGCGCATCGACCGCATTGGCATGCGCATGCTCAACGCCTCCGCGCTCAGCGGCGCCGAATGCGTTTACCTGCGCCTTCTTATCACAGGCGCTGGCGAGAAAAACGTCAAGTTTGTCATGATTGACGAGGTTCAAGACTACACCGAAACGCAGCTTATGGTGCTAGGAAAGTACTTCTCGCGCGCGCACTTCCTGCTTTTGGGTGACTCTAACCAGGCAATTTGGGAAGATACCGCAACGTTTGAGCAGATTGAGAAAATCTTTAGCGCAACACACGGCGAGGGCGCTGTTTCTACCTGTAAACTTCTGACCAGCTACCGCTCCTCTCCCGAGATTACCGCACTGTTTACCTCGCTTTTGAGCGAAGAAGAGCGTGGCCAGACAAGCTCCGTTCAACGCGGCGGTAAAAAACCCGAGTTCTTTGAGGTGGTCGCTGACAACAAAGATACTGAGCGCGCCGAGTACTTGCAGACTATGAAGTCCCTTATTGAGCAGGCACAAGAGTTTGACGGGCTGACCGCCATTGTGTGTACCGAGAAGTCTCGTGTTCGCTGGCTTGCCAAGCAGCTGGAAGGGTCTGCAGTCAAAGTGCTCACCAGCCACGATTCCCTCCCTGCGAAGGGCGTTGTTCTTCTCGACCTTGCACTAGCAAAGGGCCTTGAGTTTGATCAGGTCATTGTTGCCGATGCGCAAGAGGAAGCGTATAAAGCAGACGGAATTTCTCGCCGTAGGCTCTACACCGCCCTGTCGCGTGCGATGCATCATGTGATGGTGGTCTCTCAGGGAAAGATGACTCCGCTGCTCAGCAAATTGCTTTAAAAAAAGCAATTTCTACCTGCGTTTTTTTGAAATTTACTGATTGAAGACGGCTAGTTCGGGTAAATGCTAGTCATCGATAACATTTACCGTTGGAGGTTAGTATGTCCGAAGAATTGATTCCTGGTGTCATGAAGAACATCGACGCAAAGACTGTAGTAACCCTTAAAGACCAGGTTGCATGCCTTCCTGGCCAGGTCATCAGCAAGACTCTTGCGCAAAACGATGCCGTCAGCGTTACCCTCTTTGGTTTTGGCGCAGGCGAAGAGATTGCAAGCCATCGTGCGGGCGGCGACGCATTTGTCACCATTCTTGAGGGACGCGCAAACATCACCATCGATGACGACGTCTACACCCTTGAAGCTGGTCAGTCTATTGTGATGCCACTTGGTCACCCACATGCACTTCAGGCTCCAGAAGAGTTTAAGATGCTGCTGGTTGTTGTGTATCCTCAGAAATAATTTATATATTTACCTAATAATTTCGCAGGTATTTTCTATTTGGCCAGGTGGAGAGTGCGTCTGCCTGGTCAAATACTATCTCTTCCTGGTCTAATACT
>NZ_CAUSFQ010000124.1:0-2958 GCF_963530955.1 Lancefieldella parvula
CAGAGATTGCCGGTCCTGGGTTTATGAAGATTAATACCACGTTTAGAAAGACATATAGAAGAGCATTAGGCATATATATATCTTTGACAGCACTTCAATACCTTTTACTTAGAGTTGCAGGTTTGAACAAAAGCGATTCTCTCATAACATCGTTAAGTAATATAAGCACCGCTGGTTTAGTAAACCTTAATAACGGCAATATTGTTACGTACGGGTTAGCTATAAAGATTATAATTACGACATTTGCATTTTTAAGTTCACTTAACTTCTCAATACTATTGTTGATCTTGCTTGGGCAACCACTTACGCCCTTGAGCAGTTCAACATGCCTACCTATACCGTTGATGAAGTCCGTCAGATGGTCGGTAATGGTGTTGCTAAACTTATCCGTGACGCAGTGCCAGAGGGTACTGATGAAGCAACATACCAGCGTGTACTTGCATGCTTTAAGGAACACTACGCTGACCATAGCTTGGACAATACCGCACCCTACCCTGGCATCCTTGATGCGGTTGATACGCTCAAAACAGCTGGTGTTAAGTGTGCCGTTGTTTCAAACAAACCAGACTTTGCTATTGCCGATTTAATGACCAATTTCTTCCCAGGTAGATTTGACTTTGCCCTGGGTCAACGAGATGACCTTAAAAGAAAACCTGATGCCGAGCCTGTCCATTACGCCCTTGCTCAAATTGGCGTCGACCCTCAAGATGCTGTCTATATTGGAGACTCCGAGGTTGATGTTGCAACAGCACACAACAGCGGTATGCCTTGCATAAGTGTTACCTGGGGGTTTAGGGATAAAGAAACGCTTCTAGCTGCAGGTGCTACCACGCTTTGCGATACCGCAGAAGAAATGGTGCAAGAAATTCTCAAATAGTAGCACTAAAAATTACAACCATTCATCATTGCCGTTGAGCGAGAAAAAACGTCCGCTTGCCTATGCCTCTCAATTCATCTGAATAAGCGTATTCGGAGGGCGGTATAGTCAATAAAAGTGCGTCCATAATTTGCGCGCAAGCGACGTGGAAAGGATTGCATCATGGGCAAGAAAAGTTCTGAGGTTCTCCAGATTTCTTACGAAGACCTGGTAGAGTACCTGCACAGTAATCACTCTGTGTACATGCAAGTCGGACACCAGGTTTATTACCTCACTGATGTCAACTTTGAGGCATGGAGAGCTCAAGACACCAGCATCAGAAACTCAAAGAACCACTTTGTAGATTGTTCTGAATTAGTTCCTACGCTAGACGAATTTCTCGCGCTTCCTTTTATTAATGGAAAAACAATTAAAGACGTTTTTGCGCATGCAACGTTCTATGCATCCATGAAAAACGAAAAATCTGAGTAATTCAAAATAATCAGCATTTTGTTGACTATCTCTCAGCTAAAACTTAAAGGACCTGTTAACGCAGGTCCTTTTTTACTAGGTAAATTACCTTAATAAGCTGCATCTCATATAAAAACGCCGATGCAGTGCACCGGCGTTTTACGTTTAATTTGAGAGAGCGTGACTACTCAACAGGCTTCTGAACCTCAAGAACCTCGGCAATCTCAACCTCAGCAGAAACGGTGCCTGCAAGCTCTGAAATAAGATCGTTGTACTTGTTCGCAGAAGCTAGCTCAGAAGAAGCGGTCTTTGCGTAACGCTTAACTGCTGCGGCTGCACGGTTAACGGCACTCAGGGTGCCAGCGCCTCCAACGCATCCTCCTGGACAAGCCATACCCTCAAGAAGATAACCTGGATATTTACCCTTAACAGCATCCTTGAGCATGGCTCGGCACTCAGCAAGGCCGTCAACAGCCATGATAGGAACTTCTTTATCGGGGTACTTCTGGTGAATGACGTTTACAACTGCGCCTGCAACACCACCGGCCACTGCAAAAGCACGACCGTCATGGGAGGCGTTTTCAAAGTCGGAGTTGTCGTCATCGAGCTTGGTGTAGTCAATACCCTTAGACTCCATCATTCCCGCAAGCTCCTCAAAGGTCAGAACAAAGTCAACCTCTGACTTAACGGAACGACGCAGTGCCTCAAGTTTCTTAGCAGTACATGGTCCAATAAAGACAATCTTGGACTCTGGATTTTGTTTTCTTACTAGACGAGCAGTCAAAACCATTGGGGTAAGAGCCATAGAGATAGCATCAGCATACTCTGGGTGCTCTTTTTTAGCCATTGCAGACCAAGAAGGGCAGCAACTTGTTCCCATAAATGGCAGCTTTTCTGGGACTTCTTTGACAAAGTCTTCCGCTTCCTGAACAGTACAGAGGTCAGCACCGGTTGCTACCTCTTCTACCTCGGCGAATCCCATCTCCTTGAATGCCTCACGAAGACGACCAACGCTACCCTTGCCAAACTGACCAACAAATGAAGGAGCCACAATTGGCACAACGGTATAGCCCTCATTGATAGCCTGAATAACCTGGAAAATCTGGCTCTTATCGGCAATAGCACCAAAGGGGCAGTTGACCAGGCACTGACCACAAGAAACGCACTTCTCGTAATCAATGTCTGCGCGACCGTGCTCATCAGAGCCAATAGCGTCCATACCACAAGCAGCAGCACAAGGGCGCACATGGTGATGAATTGCCTGGTACGGACAAACCTTGAAGCACATACCGCACTGAATGCACTTTTCCTGGTCAATATATGCCTTTTTGTCTACGAAGCTAATTGCCTCTTTAGGACAAATCTCTCGGCAAGGGTGTGCAAGACAGCCCTGGCACGCATTGGTAACGCGATACACGTTGTCCTCGCAGGCATTGCACGCAAACTTGACAATGTTGATCAGCGGTGGCTGGTAATAAACCTCTGGTCGAGAGGCCTCTTCCAGGCCATCAGATATTTGCTCGGGTTGATCAACACCCTGCATAGGCATACCCATAGTCATGCGGATACGCTCACCAACAATCGCACGCTCCAAGAAGACGCTCTCGCGATATGTTGCAATATCACCAGGA
>NZ_CAUSFQ010000125.1:0-2863 GCF_963530955.1 Lancefieldella parvula
GTCTCTTGATCATCGTACCGATGCACTAGAGAAGCGTGAGCACCAGCTTTCCAGTCTTCAGGGTCAGCTTGATCGTCGTAAGAACGATTTGGATTCTCTTGTTTCTCAACAGTCTCAAGAGCTTGAGCGTATTGCTAACCTCACTAAAGATGAGGCTCATGATGAGCTTCTTTCTCGTGTACGCTCAGAAAGCGTTCGCGATGAGGCTATGATTCTTCGTGAGTCTGAGCAGCGCGTTCGTGCACAAGCAGATAAAACTGCACGTGAGATTATTTCTACCGCTATTCAGCGTGTTGCTGCAGATCAGGCTTCTGAGATTACAGTAACTTCCGTCCATATCCCATCTGATGATCTAAAGGGTAGGATTATTGGACGTGAGGGTAGAAACATTCGTACCTTTGAGCAGGTATCTGGTGTTTCTCTTGTTATTGATGACACTCCAGAGACTGTAGTTCTTTCAAGTTTTGATCCAGTCCGCCGTGAGACCGCTCGTGTTGCACTTGAGAACCTCATTGCAGACGGTCGTATTCATCCAGCACGTATTGAGGAGCTCTACAAGAAGGCTGAGGCTCTTGTTAACGAGCGTGTTCTTGAGGCTGGTGAACAGGCTGCATTTGATTGTGGCATTCACGATCTTCATCCAGAGATTGTAAAGACTCTTGGTAAGCTTCGCTACCGTACTTCTTACGGTCAGAACGTTCTTGCTCACTCTGTTCAGGTTGCAGTACTTTGCGGCATTATGGCTGAAGAGCTTGGTCTTGAGCCTGCTCCAGCTAAGCGCGCTGGTCTGCTCCATGACCTTGGTAAGGCAATTGACCATGAGGTTGAGGGTCCACACGCTGTAATTGGTGCAGATCTTGCTCGTCGTCATGGTGAGCGCCCAGAGATTGTTCACGCCATTGAGGCCCACCATGCAGACATTGAGCCAAATACTGTTCTTGACATGCTTGTTATGGCTGCAGACGCTATTTCTGCTGCACGTCCTGGCGCTCGTCGTGAGTCTGCTGAGAACTACATCAAGCGTCTTGAGAAGCTTGAGGCTATCTCTAATGCGCATGAGGGTGTTGAGCGTACTTACGCAATGCAGGCTGGCCGTGAGCTTCACGTGATGGTTGAGCCTCAGATGATTAGCGATTCCGAGGCAACTGTTCTTGCTCACGATATTGCTAAGCAGATTGAGGATGAGATGGAATACCCAGGACAGGTTCGCGTTGTTGTTATTCGCGAGTCTCGTGCTGTGGACGTTGCTAAGTAATTTATGGCAGCCACTTCTACTGACTTAACAGGTTTTGTCGCCTCCATGGGAGGTGAACGCGCACTCCGTGTCGAGGAATCCCTCGGCGCGGGGTACGTTCGTTTACGCGTAGCAGAAGCAGAGCGTAGACAGGCAAAGCATGATATTCGTTCGGTAGAAGATATTGTTATCGAGCTCTTGCGTAATTCTCGCGATGCTGGTGCTCGTCACATTTATGTTGCAACATCAAAAGAAGGCATGCTTAGAACCATCACCATACTTGATGATGGTCAGGGCATTCCAAAAGACATGCAGGAGAAAATCTTTGAAGCTCGTGTAACTTCAAAGCTTGAGAGTATGCACATGGATCGTTGGGGAATCCATGGCCGAGGCATGGCTCTCTACTCCATTAAAGAAAACTGTGAATCAGCCCAGGTTGTGGCTTCGGCTCCGGGACTTGGTTCTGTTATTCAGATTGTGGTAGACACTACTAAAATTTCTGAGCGAGTAGATCAGTCTACTTGGCCAACCTGTGGTTTGAATGAGGATGGAATCAAAACAACCGTTAAAGGTCCTCATAACATCATTCGTACCTGCTGTGACTTTGCGCTTGAGGTCAAAGGCTCGTGTGAGGTAATGCTGGGTTCCGCTGCAGAGATTGCTGCTACCGCTCGCCGCAGAATTGCTCAGACGCTTGATATCGCTGACCTGCTCTTTGTTGAAGGCTTTGAAAACGTTCCTGTTCTCGAGCGCTTTAGGGCCGCAGCGGATGCAACAGAGCTTTCTGAGGTTTGTAAGTCTCTTGGTCTTTCAATGTCAGATAGAACTGCTCACAGAATTATTGCTGAGCAGATTAAGCCTTTGCGTAGTGTGTATGCACAGGTCAGCCGCAACGTTGAACCTGAAGGGGTTTCTCGCGAAATTGATCTGATGAAAGACCACCGAGGTCTCAAGATGAGTAAGGCTGATATCAGCAGTTTTTCTCGAAAGATGGAGCAGAGTTTTGCTGAGTTGTCCGAGAAATACTACGTTTCTTTGACGTCTGAGCCTCGTGTTCGTGTAAGTAAAAACAAAATTGTTGTGACTTTTGATATTGAGTCGCAAGAGTAGAACAAACGCACAATAATTGGAGCACTCATGGGTTTGCTTAAAGTTTCAAGTAAGTCTTCACCAGCTTCTGTAGCAGGAGCTATTGCGGGACTGGTTAAAGATAATGAGCCTGTTATGCTCCAGTGCATTGGTGCGGGTGCAGTCAACCAGGGCATCAAGGCCATTGCTATTGCGCGCGGCTTCTTGATTCCTTGCGGTCTGGATATCACCTGTGCTCCAACGTTTTCTGATATCGAAATTGCAGGGGAGAGCAGAACTGCAATTAAAATTGCCATTTATGTCCATACACTGTCTGCCCCTGATACGCAGACTCCAGCTGTTAGTTCCACTGAGTATAACGAGGTACTTTAAGCATGATTGAAAATTCCGAGCTCGTAGGAAAAACATATCACATCAAAACTTTTGGTTGCCAGATGAATCTGCACGACACAGAGCGTGTCTCTGGTCTGCTTGAGACTTGTGGCTGCAATGAGGTTTCAGATACCGACGACGCTGACATTGTCATCTTTATGACCTGCA
>NZ_CAUSFQ010000126.1:0-2732 GCF_963530955.1 Lancefieldella parvula
TTTAACAGATTATCCGACTTAGGTGTGTTTTGAACTGCCTCCTATTTCTCGTGTCCAAGAAATGGGAGGCAGTTCACAGAAGAGGGTTTTATTCACCGGTTAAAGAAAATAAATAACATGGCTAATCTCAAATACGAGAGCAAAGGCAAGAAAAACTAAAAGTGAAATCTTTACCCATTTTTTATTTTCGCTTCTAAAAACGAGATAGCAATTAATAATCTCGAGCAGAATTGATACTAGAAAAAATAGTAATGGCGGAATAAGTCCCTGTTTCCACAGTAGTCGCGCGCCCTGATAGACAAGAAAACTAATAAGTAATACCGTGCGAAATGTTTTTGTAGAAATCGGTTCTGAAAAATTAAATATCTTCTCGCCAAACATATCTGTTGCCTCCCTATGGACAACAAGAACAGTTTATTTGTTGCTAAAGATTGTAATACTGTCTATTAACCTCGTAGTATATAACTATAGTAATTTAACTTGTGATTGGAGGTGCCTATGGAAGTGGGAGAGTGGAGCATTAGTTCTCCAGCATCCAAGTTTTTACTTGGTGCACCATGGTCAGAGAAACTTGTTCACGGATGGGTTCATCCGCTGCGTATCTCTCCCAATCAGCTTAGAGTTATTGACTCTTGTTCTTCTTGGCACCCCGGTCTTTTTAAACAGATGGTAGCGTGTACTTCAGATATTCAAGTTGCCTTTACCACGGACAGCTCAGAAGTGGTGCTTGATTTAAAAATTGACAAAGTTCCCAAGGGAGCCTCTTCTGTTTTACAGTTACTTAAAGCAGCGTATCTGAAAAAGCTCAGCTCTGTCTTTGTGACAGTTGATGGTAAACCTTACAAGAGCTTCTCACTGGATGATGCAGGTGAACAGACACTTTCTATTCATCTAGAAACAGAAACCTCTAAAGATGACCTTGCTAGACTTCCAGGTTTTAACGACACACATCACGTGTGTGTTTACTTGCCCTGTTTGCAGAGTGTTTCCGTTAAAAACGTTCGTGGCAACGGCACGTTTTTCTCGCCCGATGAGCCTAAGAAAAAGCTGGTGGTGTTTGGCGATTCTATTGCGCAGGGGTTTGTTGTGGAACGCCCAGATAAAACCTGGCCGCACTGTCTTGCTAAACGCATGAAGCTTGAGGTAGTTAACCAGGGAATTGGTGGACAAGTTTATCAGCCTGGCTCATATACGTTTATTGAGGATGCTTCTTTAGTTATTGTTGCACTAGGAGCAAATTATCGATACGAAAAATGCTCAAAGTCGCAGGTAACGTACGATATTCAAAATTCGTTCTGGCAGATTTCTCAGATGTATGCAGATACGCGCGTGGTGGTTCTGACACCTACGCCTTATTTTGAGGATGCGTATCCCACACACCCTTATTCTTGTTTCGTCGAGATTCCTCAAATTATTGAAGAGGTTGCCGGTAAGTTTGGTTTGCAGTGTATTTCTGGAGAAAAACTGTTACCTCAGGAGAAAAAATATTTTGCCGATGATGTGCATCCAAATTCTAAGGGTGCAGCACTTTTGGCAAAGAATCTGTTTGAAGCCTTAAAACAACCAGTTCAGGACAGTCTTTTTTAGACGTCAGGCCTCCCTAGAAGCTCTCTCAAAATTCAGCACGAGTTTTTGTCCGGTGAAACTTCTACACTAGAGGTGAAAAATATCTAGAGAGGATACACATGAACATCACTAATCCTTTTGCACCTCATATGACCGGGCAACTTTCAGAAGAAACTCAGGCCCTTGTGGCTGAGCAAATAGCTAAGGGCACCTTAAGCCCTTACGCGTGCAAAAATGAAGACATCATCCGCCGAGATTCTACCCATGATCAGGCATCACTTTTGCGTCCGGCTTTCATGCGAGATGTCGAGAAAATCATGCATACTCCTGCGTATAACAGGCTAAACGGCAAAACACAGGTCTTCTCGTTCCGCGCGCATGATGACATTACGCGCCGCGGCCTTCATGAGCAGCTTGTTTGTAGGGTTGCTAAAGATATTGGACGCGCACTTGGCCTTAACCTTGATTTGATCGAGGCAATTGCTCTTGGTCATGACGTGGGACATACTCCTTTTGGTCATGCAGGGGAGTATTTCCTCAATGATATTTATCACGAGCAAACGGGACGTTGGTTTTTCCACAACGTACAGAGCGTGCGCGTGCTTGACGGCCTCTATGCAAGAAACCTTTCTTTACAGACGCTTGACGGGGTAATTTGCCACAACGGCGAGTTTGAACAGCAGATACTTCAAATGAGTGATCTTTCAACTTTTGATGAGTTTGATAAGGTGGTAGAAGATTGCTGGGAGAGAGGTCCTCAGGCTATTGCACACCTGCGTCCTATGACGCTTGAAGGTTGCGTCATGCGCATCTCTGACATTATTGCCTATGTTGGAAAAGACAGACAGGATGCGCTTCGTGCAGGTGCTGCTACAGAAGAAACATTTGACGATGGTCTTGGTGGTGCTTATAACGCATGGGCTACTTCTGCTTTTGTTGCAGACATTGTTCAGAATAGCTTTGGTAAGCCTCAGATTTCTCTCTCAGAAGAGGCGTTTAAAGAGATGAAACGAGCAAAGCGCGAGAATTACAAGAAGGTTTATGGTGCATCAGAAGCCAATGGTGATTTCTCTGAAGACATTAAGCATCTGTTTGAGAAGTTGTACGAATACGACTTGTCCTCGCTTAAATCTGGTGATCAGAGCCTTGCAATCTTTAAGCATCAT
>NZ_CAUSFQ010000127.1:0-2661 GCF_963530955.1 Lancefieldella parvula
GCTCTATATAGATCAAAGTGGGATGAATATCGTGGAACTGATACTTATGGAGATACACAATAAAAAATGCTATCTCAAAATCGTAAGCTTTCTATACTCCAGTTCGAAAATTAAGTGCTTATGATGCTTTGACGATAAGAAGGAAAGACTTAGAGAATTAGACCTGCAGACACCAGTAAGTACCCGTGGACAGATATTGGTTCAGCAAAACTATTTGCAGATTTTTATAAAGATATTTTGAGATTTGTTCCGGAAAGAAAGCAGTGGTTTTCTATGAAGGTGGCATTTGGCAAAGCGATGTTGGAAGTCTTAAGACCATGATACTTTGCATAGAACTTGCTGATTTACTTCATATGTTTCTTCTTGATTTAAAAGACAAGCATAAAGACGCTATTTTTATCTACCTATAAAAGAGAAACTCAGCACTCAAAAATACGTGCTACTCATCATCCTCTTGATCTTCTACACTTCCCTCAACAAGACCTAAAGTACTCTGTGCATCTTCAAGGCTCTCTAATGCAGTAACACCTCTGAGCTTGCGGTTCATAGCCTTTGTTCTAGTAGTAAGAATCTTATCAATGGTGGTTTCTGCAGTTCTAATCTGTTTTTGAGCTTTCTCAAGCTGCACCTGATACGTCTCAAACTCTGTCTTAACCGCAGAGAGTACCTTTTGAATTTCGTCGGCATGCTTCTGAATAGCAACAGATTGAAATCCCATTTGAAGACTGTTAAGAAGTGCTGCCATAGTGGAAGGTCCACACACATTAACGCGATACTCTCTCTGTAGCTGCTCAAGAAGACCCGTCTGACTGACTACCTCTGCATAAAGTCCCTCAAAAGGAAGGAACAAAATAGCAAAGTTAGTTGTCTCTGGTGGGGCAATATACTTTGTAGAGATATCTTTTGCCTCTGCCTTAATTCGAGTCTCTAGACCCTTTTTAGCAGCAGCAATAGCCTCTTCATTTCCTGCGTTAATTGCATCTACTAGGTGCTCGTACGTATCTCCTGGGAACTTAGAATCAATAGGAAGCCAAACAGTCTCCCCTGACTCTCCAGGCAACTTAACAGCAAACTCCACGCGCTCAGTAGAGCCAGAAACAGTAGCTACATTCTCTTCATACTGTTCTGGAGAAAGAATGTCTCTTAGAATTGCGCCAAGCTGAATTTCTCCAACAATTCCGCGAGTCTTAACGCCAGAAAGAACTTTCTTTAAGTCTCCAACACCTTCTGCAAGGCCGCGCATTTCTCCCAAGCCTTGATGAACTTGCTCAAGTTGCGTAGATACGCGCTGAAACGATTGGGTCATACGCTCATCAAGCGTTTTCTGGAGTTTCTCGTCAACGGTCTGACGCATGAGTTCAAGTTTTGCCTCGTTCTCTTTACGCATATCGCTGAGCTGTTTGTCAACAGTCTCTCTAACCTTGCCAAGCTGCTCAGTTGAAGCCTGGGAAGTTGCTTTCATGTTGTCATCCACACGACGCTGAAAAGCATCAAAACGAGCATCAAGCTGAGCAATGCGTTGATCAGTCTGCTTTGTCTGATTTTGCAGTGTTGAGGTGAGCTTTTGATCAACTACCTCTCTTACCTTCTCAAGCTTTATATCCATAAGCTCTTGCATTTTTGCCATGTTATCCGTAACACGACGATCCAACTCTTGGGAGCTTCTTATAAGCTCTGCAGATGATGTTTGACTTTGCTCTTGCAGCGTCTTTACTTGCGAGAGCTTAGAGGAAAGTGTGACAAGGCTCACGATAAGCACAATGACAACTACAGCCAAAACTAACAGCACAAGCAAATCCACAAGACTCCCCTAACTCATAGCAGAACAAACAAACGCAAACACAGCAAACACAATCTGAGTGTTAGCCAAAAATTCCGTAGATTGCTTCTGCAATGCTATTGGTAATGCTCTCTACGATATTCACAAATGGATTATCGGAATTAACATCTTTATCTCCATAAGGATTAGTGAAGTAATCCCAGAATTCTTCCCAATAGTTTTGCTGGCGGTAATACCTATAGGAATCATCATCTTCAGTACGATCCTGCTTATCATCAACGTTGTTTGTTTCGTTCTTGCTGTTCTTTTCTTTCTCTTTCATAGAAGAAAGCGTCTCATCAGAACCAAGCGTGACGTTGATAGTAAGGCGGTCTTCTCCACGTACGACCTCTACAGGAACGGTCTCTCCAATCTTGTGAGAGCGAACGGCAATAATAGCTGCATCAGCAGAAACTACGCGCTCTCCACCAATAGAGACAATAACATCACCCTTTTTAATACCAGCACCCTCTGCAGGACTATCATCAAGAAGGCCTGCTACATACGCACCGTAATCTACCGAGAGATCATTGCGCTTTGCAACTCGAGGAGTAACGGTCTGCATAGAAAGGCCAATATAGGCATGCTTAACTTGTTGGCCAGAAAGAATCTGATTTGCAATATCAATGGCATAGTTAGAAGGAATTGCAAAGCCAATACCCGCAAATGACTTGGTATCTGACGAGAACAACGTACAAATACCCACAAGCTGACCATTAGAGTCAACCAGAGCTCCGCCAGAATTACCTGGGTTAATAGCTGCATCAACCTGGATGAGGTTTGCATAAATAGTGGTTTCTCCACCCTCTGTCTCAAGCATATCTCCACGAGAAAGAGCAGAA
>NZ_CAUSFQ010000128.1:0-2631 GCF_963530955.1 Lancefieldella parvula
CACTCATTGCAGATCCAAAGCTGTCTGTTTCCGAAGGCGTTTTTGGAAGTCTCTTTGGCCACTCCAATTACTATCCTCAGATTTTGTCTGCAGTCTGCAAGCATTTTGACGTGTCTGATACAACGCCTTGGAACAAGCTACCAAAGAAGGTACAAGACGCCCTTCTCGGTGGCCTTGGTTCAACTAAGATTCGCGTTGACTACAAAACGCGAGACGGCCGCAATACACACTGGTTTACCACGTTCTCTGGTGTCAGAAAGATTCTTTTTGACAAGTATCAAGAGACCACGTCAGAGAATATGAAGACGCATCTTGAGAAGTACATTCGCGAGATGCCTTGTACAACCTGTCACGGAGCTCGCTTAAAGCCAGAGATTCTCTCCGTTACGGTTGGCGAGAAGAACATCTGGGAGGTCTGTGAACTTTCCTGTAAAGAGTCGCTCCAGTTCTTTAAGCAGCTGACTATTACTGATCGTCAGAAGGTTATTGCAGGTCCTATTGTTAAAGAGATTGTGGCAAGGCTACAGTTCTTGGTAAACGTTGGCTTGGATTACCTCACGCTTTCTCGTGCAGCAGCATCGCTTTCTGGTGGAGAGGCCCAGCGTATTCGCTTGGCAACTCAGATTGGCGCTGGTCTTATGGGCGTCCTTTACATTTTGGACGAGCCTTCCATTGGTCTGCATCAAAGAGATAATAACCGCCTCATTGAGACGCTTAAGCAGCTTAGGGACCGCGGTAATACCGTGCTTGTTGTCGAGCACGATGAAGATACCATTCGCGCAGCTGATTACGTTATTGATATGGGTCCTGGCGCCGGTGAGCCTGGTGGTCACGTTGTCGCAGCTGGCACTCCAGAAGAGATTGATGAAAACCCTGATTCCATCACAGGTGCGTATCTCACGGGAAAGAAGCAGATTAGGCTGCCAGAGGCTCGTCGTAAGCCTGGTCGCGGAAAGATTAAGATTACGGGAGCTAGCGCTAACAATCTTAAGAACGTTTCCGCCTCAATTGAGCTGGGCACATTAACGGTGGTTACAGGTGTTTCTGGCTCTGGCAAGTCCTCTTTGGTTACCGACACCCTTGCGCCCGCGCTTACTAATGCAGTTCAGCATTCAAAGCGTGTGGTGGGAGAGTATAAAAAGCTTGAAGGCGTCGATCTTATCGATAAGGTCATTGATATTGATCAGAGTCCTATTGGTAGAACACCTCGTTCTAATCCAGCAACCTATATTGGCCTTTGGGATGACTTGCGTGCACTGTATGCTTCAGTTCCAGAATCCCGCGCACGCGGCTACTCGGCCGGTCGTTTCTCGTTTAACGTCCAGGGAGGCCGCTGCGAGGCTTGTAAGGGCGACGGCCAGATCAAGATTGAGATGAACTTCCTGCCTGACGTCTACGTTCCTTGCGAGGTCTGCCACGGTAAGCGCTACAACCGTGAGACGCTCGAGATTCTCTACCACGGCAAGTCCGTCTCTGACGTGCTTGACATGACGGTTCATGAGGCACTAGCGTTTTTTGCAAACATTCCTCGCATTAAAAACAAGCTGCAGACTCTCCACGATGTAGGCCTTGGTTACATTCACCTTGGCCAGCCAGCAACTACGCTCTCTGGTGGCGAGGCGCAGCGCGTTAAGCTGGCAAAAGAACTTCACCGTCAGCAGACTGGTAAAACTCTTTATATTTTGGATGAGCCAACAACTGGTCTTCATTTTGAGGATGTCAGACAACTTATTGTCGTTCTTGAGCGTCTTGTTGATGCGGGTAACACCGTTCTTGTTATTGAGCACAACCTGGATGTCAT
Organism: Lancefieldella parvula; assembly: GCF_963530955.1. GTDB lineage: Bacteria > Actinomycetota > Coriobacteriia > Coriobacteriales > Atopobiaceae > Lancefieldella > Lancefieldella parvula_A. The sequence continues at coordinate 1,802 of NZ_CAUSFQ010000128.1, forward strand.
TAAGATGGCTGACCGTATTATTGATATGGGTCCAGAGGGTGGCGACGGCGGAGGAACGGTAGTTGTTTCCGGTACGCCAGAAAAGGTTGCGGCAACTCCAGAAAGTCATACCGGCAAGTTCCTTAAAGAAATTCTTGACCGCGATAACGCACGTCTAGCTGCAGAGAAAAAAGCTCAGAAGAAGCGCGCATAACATGGCGAGAAAAACGGCAAAGGTTCAAAAGACAAACGCCATGAGGGAGCTTGATGCTGCCGGCATTGCTTACGAGTTCCAATCTTACGAGGTGGATGAAGACGTTCCTTCTGGTGAGTTGGGAACTCATATTGCAGAGATGCTTGGAGAAGATCCAGACGCTGCGTTCAAAACACTTGTCTGCGTATCTTCAAGCGGAGAGCATGTAGTGTGCTGCATTCCTGTAGACCAGGAGCTTGATCTTAAAAAGGCTGCAGCGGCATCCGGTCAAAAGAACCTTTCCATGCTGCACGTTAAAGAGCTTGAGGGCTTAACGGGTTATGTTCGTGGCGGCTGCACTCCCGTTGGTATGAAGAGACAGTTTCCCACTATAATTGACGAGACTGCTCAGCTTTTTGAGCTCATTCATATCTCTGGTGGAAAACGCGGACTCAGTTTAACGCTTTCTCCAGAAGATCTAGCTTCATTTGTATCGGCTACGTTTGCAGATATTGTTCGCGAGGTGCACTAGTGGCATATCAGCCCAAACATATGCGACTTTCAGCAGAATCTTCTGACGGAACCCTGTCTGAAGAAACTCTTAGCAAGGCTCTTGACCAGACCTTTGAAGAACCTCCTGTAGTTGACAACATCGTTG
>NZ_CAUSFQ010000129.1:0-2605 GCF_963530955.1 Lancefieldella parvula
CGCAACGGTTGCGTATATGAAAAAAGCCACTTTTCAGTGGCTTAAATCAACAAAAATAGATACACTTGCTAGTTAAAGGACGAGCCAACGGCTGGACTGAGTCGGGTTTGTTGGTGAATAAAATGCACCTGCTCTTGTGGGTGCATTTTTTAATATGCTCCATCTGCCGTTATCACAAATCACATAGATTTTGTAAGTGGCTTAAATCAACGAAAATTAATTTGATTAGGTTGTTTACCAAGAAACAACAGGGACTGTTCTCTCCTGCTTGAACTGTTCTATCTCTTCGAGTGTAACGTCATCAAGAGTTCGCTCACCAATGAAGATGTCGGCTAGACTTGCATTAAACTTCCAGTCCTTTGCTTTCCAGTCCCAAGAAAAAGGAAGTCCACTTTCAATTTTAATTAGAAGAAGACGGTCGTCACTCGCCAAATAATGTGTTCCCATTAGCCGACACCTCCAATCTTTTAACGGCAATTGCCTTAAATGCCTTCGGGCGTCATGTGGATGACAATTTTGACTTCATTATGTAATCGTTAGCGCTTAATCAAACCAGATCTTTACAACGTTACCGTCTGCGGAAGTAATATCCACAAGTGTGCCACTCTCGCCTGTCTTTGCAGCATCCATAAGCGCATCAAGATTGATATTAGAGAGCTGCTCCTGAGTCTCCTGATTAAGATAGCTTCCGCTGACCTGGATTCCCGAGTTCAAAACAAACTTTGCCAGGCCCAGAGGCACGCACATATCAACAACGTCGCCGTCATCGGAGACGATGTACACATGCAGTCCATGTTTTGCAGAACCATTGCCAAGACGGACGCCCTTCTTCTTGCTACTATCAGCCTCGTCGTTCTTCTCGACTTTGACCATACTTTTACCAAAAAGCTTACCAAAGCTGAAACCTGAAGATTGAGTGGCAATACCCTGGTCGGCGTCCTCTGTAGGCTCTTCTACGATCTCTGCGGACTCATCAACTACAACAGAAACAGCCTCAGCAGCGCTTTCTTGAGCAGTCGCACTCTCCTGAGTGGAAGCGCTCGCGCCGCTCAAAAGCTCGTCAACGGACACGCCAAGGAAGCGCGCAAGATCTGGCAACAGCGAGATGTCTGGATAGTTAATGTCGTTCTCCCACTTGCTCACCGCCTGCGGACTCACGTTCAGCTCCTTTGCCAGGCGCTCCTGCGTTGCAGTTTTGGCCAAACGAAGACGTGCAATACGACGACCAAGGGTCTCAGATGAAGTAGTCATAGTTGCTCCTTTTCTCAACTCATTATCACTGAAATGGCATGCGGGCCGCTAATTTCACTATGAGTCGTAACAATACGTTCAACAAGAACGCATCAGTTGAGTTGGGTATCGCAACGGTTTCCAGCCACTCAACAGCAGGTTGAGTTCGCAGGTAAACTATGCTTTTTGACCGAAAATCACTTGCTCTAAAAGTATTCTCCCACTACCATTTAAACAAGAAACTTTTGATGTTTAGAAAGGTCTGTCTATGGCTGGCGAGAAGAACTGGGTGTTCTGGACCAGTGGTGCGCATATTGTTTCTGGTTTTGAGCAGTGCGCTACAGACGGTTTTGTTGGCGTTGACGCAGATGGTGTCGTGTATCTCTTTGATAACAATCAAAACGTCTTTGCCTCGGCCCATGCTTCAGATATCGAGGGAACAGTCGGTAGCTGGAGAGGAACCTGGCTCACTATCGACGATAAAAGATATGTTCTAGAATTTGTACCTCTGGCAGATAAGATTGCTCCTCGCCTGATTTTTGGAGCCATAAGCAATGTGTTTATGCAAGAACTTCACCACGGAGATCAGGAGAAGGTCCCTCGTGAGCTCCTTGAAGACTTCAAGATTGCATTCGAGAACGCCAAATATAGGCGCTAAAGCAAACTAATTTTTTGAATTATTCATATCCTTGCGAATAAGCTCTTTGATATAGCTTGATCGGTTCTCTTTACCTTCTAAGAACTCTATTAAATCGCTATCACTTGGATATAGATTAAACATAATTGCCTTTACGTTATTCTTCCGATATTTAGCGCTCGCCCTTTTCTGTGCTTCACTAGTAGCCATAATAGACACCTTTCCTACTTAAATAATAAATTTTCCCTATAATAATTTTAAACTTCAGTAGCATTAGCCCATACTAATGACATCTTTAATTTTAAAAATATAATAATTGTAAGATGAAAATTTTTTACACTTCTTTCAATTAGAAATACAATTATCACTTTAAATCAATGAGATTATTTTTATTGGTAAGTATTCTTATTTAAAATTCAAATAGTCATAGTGTTTTACTTTGGTTATCATACGCTCCTCAGATAATATAATTCAAAATTGAACTGTAAGCAACGCATTTGTATCTTGATTACCGTACGATCTCCCAGGTAGTAAAATAGAAGCAACAGCCACCCAGTCATGAACTGCCTCCCATTTCTTATGTCCAGGAAATGGGAGGCAGTTGATTCTCGACCAGTTATTATTGCAACTTATCGAATGCTAGAGCACTATGCCATCACTTTTTGGAAGAATACTTGGAGCAATTCTACGCAGAATGGAATGCGAAAAAGTGATAATTAAAGAGACAAAAAAGCTGAG
>NZ_CAUSFQ010000130.1:0-2591 GCF_963530955.1 Lancefieldella parvula
TGAGGATACAGACGCTTCAAAGCCTGAGCAAGCAGGTGAGCTGCATCGTGACGAATAACCTCAAGCTCTTCAGCTGGATCGTTAATCTCGCCAACATGGCCGTCGTTATATAAAACCTTCATGTAAAACCCCTCAGAGGTAGCTACTCATAGAAACAGGCACGGCGCCTACTCTGCTCACACGGGAGCTTAGGAGCAGACGCCTACATAGTCTCTGTTGTAAAACACCAGATTGCCATCATAAAGAACAAAACCAAACGTTATTGAATGCGAGTACGGCAGTAAGGACAAACCTTCCAGTCTGCGTTCAGTGGACGATGGCATGTTGGGCAAACGTTTCTAACCTGCGTATTGCAGATTGGGCACACGATAAAATCGCGGTCGATTGGAGCGGAGCACTTAGGGCAAATGCCGTAGTGAGACAGCTGGTGCTCACGAAGGGCAATATCCAAGTCCTGCTCCTCACGGTCAATGAGGTAGCTGCTTGGACGCAAAATAACGTAAGCAAGCAGGCCAACAACAGGAACAACAGAAATGACTGCCCACATCCACCAAGGCTCTGCGCCACGACGCTGAGCATCGCGAATAACGTAGATGATGGAAAGGATATAAAGCATTACGACGCAAATGACCATGAGGTAAATAACCATACGTACCTCAGGTGTAATAATCTGATCAAGAATCTCCTGCATCTGACAGCCCCTTCTGCTGGCTTTTTGTTCTCTCCTAAATCGTACGACAAACTGCCTCAAAAATGAGCGAAATGTCGCAGATAAATTTATTTTACCAAAGCATCGCTAAATTGTGCAGCAACCTCACCAGCAAGTGAAATTGTTCCACATGCCACAAAGCCCTTCTCGCGCAAGGCATCCACTGCTTCGGGAACGCTTCTGTACACAGCTACCACGTTGGCGCCGCAGGCTTTGTACAGCTCAGCAAGCTCTTCTGCATCCATGGCGCGATCGTTATCTGTCTGAGTAACCGCCACCTCAGGGAACTCTTTGGCGAGAAGTTCTGCGATGCCCTTAACATCTTTATCTGCAAAAACTGCAGTCAAAAGCATAGGACGATTGGTAACTTCTGGCTCAATTGAGCGGATAGCAGTTAAGAATGTCTCAATTGACTGGGGGTTGTGAGCCGCGTCGATAAGGACTAAAGGCTTTGGCTGAAGCAACTGGAATCTACCTGGTGTAGGGCACCTGGTTGTGGAGAAAAACGCTTTCTCTGTATCAAGTGGACGACCAAGAAAATCCTCGGCCAAGCAGGTTGCCAGAGCAATGTTTGCTGCCTGGTAGCTTGGCTTCAGTGCGGCAAGATCCTCGTAAGTTGCACGCGGTGTTACAACCGTAAGCTCCAGCGGAAATCCAATGCTCTTAGGCTTTTTGGTAATGAAGAAATGTGCGTGAGGCAGCTCTGGATGGTCAGTAGTCTTACCAGCAGAAACCTCTCCCTCAACGTCTTCTAGCTTGTCAGCTACAAGAAGAGTTGGGACAACGCCTGCAGAAGCCGCCTGGGACAAGAATACGTCCTGGACGCTCTGAGGAGTTGTCGTTCCCACCCCAAGCACGCAGGTACGACCAGGCTTGATGATGGCGGCCTTCTCGCCAGCAATAGCCTCAAGGGTATCGCCCAAGATGCGTGTGTGGTCCAGGCCAACGCCCGTGATAGCAACGGAGGTGATGTTTTGCGCAGCGCTTGTTGCGTCCCATCTGCCACCCATGCCACACTCAAGCACACAGACGTCAATCTCTGCCTCGGCAAAGACCACTAGAGCTGCAACGGTAAGCAGATCAAACTCGGTGATGTCATAAGGGTGCTCACCCAAGGCGACTCGCTGAGCATTGACGCGCTCCCCTGCTACCTGAGCAGCTGAAACGCCGTGAGCAAAAGACGCCTCAGAGACGGGCGTGCCGTTGATCTCCATTCGCTCGGTATAGCTGATGAGCTCAGGAGACGTGTACAGAGCGGTCTTGAGACCCTCTCCCTTGAGCAGGGCTGCAGTGTATCTAGAGGTAGACGTTTTGCCGTTAGTACCTGCAATCTGGACACTCTTAAAGCAGAGATCAGGGTTGCCCAGCTCTTTGAGCATGTCTTCCACGCTCTCCAGCAGGGGCTGAATACCAAACTTCTTTGTATCGTGAAGCACCTTTAAAGACTGCTCATAGCTCAGCTCAGGCACAGAAAAAGGAACAGAATAACTCATTGCGTACATACCTCTTATAGACCAAGCAGACGCATAGCCTCTGCACGGGTTTTCTCGTTAGTTTTAAAAATGCCGCGAACCGCAGACGTGGTGGTCAAAGCACCCGATGCCCTAATACCGCGCATGCTCATGCATGTATGCTCGGCCTCCATAACCACCAAAACGCCCAAGGGATCAAGCTCTTCTACCATAGCGTCTGCAATCTGGCCCGTTAAACGCTCCTGTACCTGCAGGCGGCGAGAATATCCGCTGACGCAGCGAGCAATCTTGGAAAGGCCGGTAATACGACCATTTTGTGGAATGTAGCAAACGTGCGCCTTGCCCACAAAAGGCAAAATGTGATGCTCACAGGTAGACGAGAAAGGAATGTCGCGGACAATAACCATCTC
>NZ_CAUSFQ010000131.1:0-2579 GCF_963530955.1 Lancefieldella parvula
GTGCCCTTGGGAAGTCTACCATCACCAAACGTTGCACTTGCTTTGAGAATTCAAGAGTCAAATTTGTAATTAAGAAGAAATTAGCTGCTCAAAAGCGGAAAAATAGAGGTAAGAATTCAGACAAATTCCCTCTATAGAGTATATGTTTGACGTTGACATAGAACGTCTGTTCTTATATTATTCTAGTAACAAAAGAGCAAGGAGTATCCATGGCTAAAAAGTCAGTTTCAAAAGAGATTAAAGCTCGTACTACTGGTGATGAGAGGGATGAGGTTATCTCTTCAACTACAGCAGAGATCGAGAAGAAATTTGGTGCAGGCGCTATTATGCGTTTAGGTGAGGGTGGTCCTGCCTTTGATATTCAGGCTATTCCAACTGGCTCACTTGCTCTTGATGCAGCATTGGGTATTGGCGGCGTTCCTCGCGGCCGTATCGTAGAGATCTATGGACCAGAGTCCTCTGGTAAGACAACACTTTCACTAGAAATTCTTGCAGAAGCTCAGGCACTAGGTGGTGTTGTTGCCTTTATTGACGCAGAGCACGCACTAGACCCAGGTTATGCGGCTCGTATTGGCGTTGATATTGACGATGTTTTAATTTCACAGCCAGATACTGGTGAGCAGGCTCTTGAGATTTGTGACATGCTTGTTCGCTCAGGCGCCATTGATGTTGTCGTTGTAGACTCCGTTGCTGCTCTTGTTCCTCGTGCAGAAATTGAGGGAGAAATTGGCGATTCTAGCGTTGGTCTTCAGGCTCGTCTCATGAGTCAAGCTCTTCGTAAGTTAGCTGGCTCTCTTTCAAAGTCTAATACACTCTGTATTTTCATTAACCAACTTAGAGAGAAGATTGGCGTTATGTTTGGAAGCCCAGAGACCACTTCTGGTGGTAGGGCTCTTAAGTTCTTCTCTACTGTCCGTATGGATATTCGCCGTGTTGACAGCATTAAGGTTAACGGAGAAAACGTTGGTAACCGTGTTCGCGTTAAGGTTGTAAAGAACAAGGTTGCTCCGCCTTTTAAGGTTGCTGAGTTTGACATTATGTACGGTCAAGGCATCTCCAAAGAGGGCTCCATTCTTGATATGGCTGTTGATTTTGAGATTGTCAACAAATCTGGAGCTTGGTTCACCTATGAGGGTGAGCGTCTTGGCCAGGGTAGAGAAGCAGCTAAATCTTTCCTTACCGCCAATCCAGATCTCATGGAAGAGATTGATCACAAAGTACGAGTTGCTTGTGGCCTTGTATTTGATGAAGATTCTGAAGTTGGCACTCCGGTTGCAACGGAAGATTCTGCTGAATAATGTCAGAAATTTCTTGGACTATTGAGCTTCCAAAAAAGAAACAGGCAGTTCTAGGTCAGGCAAAGCCTAAAGCAAAGATACTTTTAGAAACTGAAGTTGGAGGGACGGAGGAATTCTTTGTCCCTCCAATAGTAGCTCGTGCTCTTCAGAACAAAGAGAAAGATGGTGTTTTCACACCTTCTTCTCGTAATGAGTTTTTATATGAGCTAAAAGAGATTTCAACGCAGTGCATTAAAGGTCGTATTGAGGCTTTGATTGTAAAAAGGGACTACTCTACAGCTGAGCTTCAAAAAAAGCTCATGCTTGATGGCTATCAGAAGAATGTAAGAGACCCTGCAGTGCAGAGGGCTGTTGAAGTTGGTTTGATTAATGACAGTCGTTTTGCAGACGTCTATATACGTTCTAAAATTTCGCAAGGCTGGGGTCCTCTTAAAATTAAAACTGAAATTTCTAAAAAAGGGATTGAAGTTGAGACACTCCCTGGATGGCCTGACGCTTATTTTTCTGACGTGGATGAATTTGAAGTTGCGTATTCTTTGGCCCAGAGAAAACACCTGTCGGGAAAAAATGATTATGAGAAGCTTGTCAGGTTTCTCGCCACAAAGGGATATTCATTTTCTATAGCATCATCTGTTGCTAAAAAGATCTTGGATGAAAACGCCACATCTGAATGATTATATTTGCTTAGCTTATAAGTCTGTTGTATTGGTGTACTTTACTTTTCCTACCTGCTATTTATTGACAAAAGTTACAATGCTCTATACGATAAATATGCCGTGAATAGGCTCATTTCCGCTGGGCAACCAGCGTCATGTATACAGTAGGTATCTCATACATTTGATCTATCTCTGCATGTGGCATGACCAGCCAATGAATCCTGCTCATGGCGGGTTCTTTAGATACTGTTGTGTCTAAAGTCTCCTGAACTCTCTTGTAATTGCCATTTGAGGAGTAGGTATGGAATTAGCATTAGCAGTAGGCATTGTTTGCCTCATTGTGGGAGTAGGTCTGGCCTATGGCGTACTCTCTAACATTAGTAATTCAAAGATTAAGACAGCTGAGCAGCAGCTTAAAGATGCACAGATCAATGCAGAGCGCATTGCTTCCGAGGCAGCCCGTCAGGCAGAAACAGTAAAAAAAGAAGCTGTTCTTGAGGCTAAAGAGGAAGTTCTTCAACTTAAGCAGCTTGCTGAAGCAGAAGAGAAGAAGCGCAAAAGTGAGCTTCGTAGCATGGAGAACCGCATTCTTCAGCGTGAAGAGTCTCTTGATCATCGTACCGAT
>NZ_CAUSFQ010000132.1:0-2576 GCF_963530955.1 Lancefieldella parvula
GCAATTGGCCTGCCGCTCAATGACTTCATTGAAGAGCATCTTGGAAGCCCCTTTGTTATTGCTGCAACTCTTATTTTCTACGGCATCATCTTCATTGTGCTTGAGCTACATCGCGAGAAGGTCGCTGCAGCAGTAAAGGTTGAGGTGCCCCGAGGCAAGCACATGAGCCCAGATGCTGCAGCATCCCTTAAGGCCCCCTCTGCCGACAACCTGGCCCGCGTACAAGACATTGATAACCTGGACTGGAAGACCGCGCTTGGAATTGGCGTTTTCCAAGTACTTGCAATTGTTCCAGGTACTTCAAGATCTGGTGCAACCATCCTGGGCGGTTTAGCACTTGGTTGCTCGAGGGCAGTGGCTGCTGAGTTTACGTTCTTCCTGGCTATTCCTACTATGGCCGGCGCTTCTGCGTTGAGACTTGTACGCTACTTTATGAAAGGCAATACCTTTACCATTCCCGAGGCAGTTATTCTGGGTGTAGGTTGCCTGGTAGCCTTTATTGTTTCGCTGGTTATGGTTCGTGCGCTTATGGGTTATGTCCGCAAGCATGATTTCAAGCCTTTTGGTGTGTACCGTATTATTTTGGGTATTGCTGTTATTGCATACTTCCTGCTTGTTAAGTAGTTTTTGACTTACAAGCATTACTACCTATGCATTTACGCGCGGTGAGTTTCTCGCCGCGCTTTTTTATGCGCAAAACATATGGAAAAAGCGTGGAAAACCTATGAAAGATATATGTAATCTCTCTTGGCTCATTTACTAAGAATTGCCTTGTCCTCTATGCTCTTACGGCTGATTTTTGGTCGTAAGAGTAAGTAATTACTTGTAATAGTTTCAGGAGGATTTATGCGCCACATTAAGACGCTTCAGAGAATTGCGTGCACGCTTGCGCTTGCGCTTGTTGCAGTTCTTGCAGTTTCTGCACCAAAACTTGCGTTTGCAGACAGTATTGATACATCTACACCAGGTGTAAAGGTTTCTGTTTTCTCGGCTGACGGTAATGCCGATACATCCAGGGTCCTTACAGACAACCCTCAGCATTCTGGCCACCAGACCCCTGTTCCTGGTCAGTATGGCGAGATTGTCGTTCGCGTTGGTCAGACCATTAGAGACACCGGTGCGTATTCTCACTACACCACTACTCGCCCTGGTTTTGCACCTTTTGGCGTAACTACTACGCTGGTTACCGCCGCTCCTTATCCAGAGCTTCCAGCTACTGATAATGACTTTACCTATGCATTCTATGGAAACAGCAATACTGTTACCAATAATGGTGGTCAGTTCTATTTTCAGTTCACTGGCCGTCAAGTAACCCCTGCTAACCAGCCTGCTACCGTTTTCTTCCTTGTTACTATGCAGGGAGATTCCTCTGATCCAGCTAACGTTGGCGGTAACACCACTCACCTTATGTGGGTTGGCTATCACATCCACGTTATTCCTGCAGAGACCACCCCAACTCCCACACCTACGCCAACGCCATCTGCAGTAAACCAGCTTATTTATGACGCAAATGGCGGCACCATCTACGGCAACGCAACCTATACAGAGTCCAAGACTCCAAATAACCCTCGTACCTACGGCTTTGCTGAGTACAACATCATTGAGGATGTGCCAGTTCGCGATGGTTATAAGTTTGAGTTCTGGAAGCGTTCTTACGTTGATAACCACTTCCGCTACGTTGGTGCTTCTGCTGTTCCTGCAGATGCAAACAACAACCCAGCTGGCGATAAGCGCTATGTTTCTGAGACTACAGTCTTTAACATGAGAAGCCCTTATACCCTGACTGCTGTTTGGAACCAGGAGTATGAGCTCAGCTATGACGCAAACGGCGGTACTGGTGCTCCTGCAGCACAGAACGGTTACTTTGGTATTGATAGCAACACCGCTGATTCGCTCACTGATCCTAAGAACGAGACTGTTTCTGCAACCGTTCCAACTCGTGATGGCTACATCTTCAAGGGTTGGAAGCTTGATGGTACTACCTACCAGGCAGGAGATCAGGTAACCCTTACTACCACCACTCCTAAGGTTGTTCTTGTTGCAGAGTGGGAGCCAGAGCCAGTTGCTCCTGTTACCCCAGAAAACCCTGTAACTCCAGAGAATCCTGGTACTCCAAGCATCCCAGGCAACCCTAGCGGTCCTCTGACACCAAGCTTCCCAGGAGCTCCAAATCCTGCAGCTATCCCGTATTATGGAGGCTCTGTGCTTCCATACACTGGTGATGAGAATCACTCGCTTAGCGCTATTGTTATGGCATGTGTCGCAGGTGGCGTGATTGCACTGGCTGTTGTTGCTCGCGCAAAGAGCCGTCAGACAAACTCCATGAACTAAGGCAAGTGTTTGGGCTAGAAGATCTTCTCGCCATACGTGAGCATGGATTCGATAGACACGTTCTTGCAGATAAACCGGTCTTCTTTTGAGGGCCGGTTTTTTAATTGTGGAGTGGGAGCAAAGTGGCGCAATTAATGTCCGGTTATCGGGGTACACTTTTAGTCTAAGAATGATTGACACAAGGACGGCGTAATGCAGATTGATCTTGAAGGTTTAAATCCTGCCCAGCATCAGGCGGTTATGAC
>NZ_CAUSFQ010000133.1:0-2540 GCF_963530955.1 Lancefieldella parvula
TACGTCTTTTTAACAGATTATCCGACTTAGGTGTGTTTTGAACTGCCTCCTATTTCTCGTGTCCAAGAAATGGGAGGCAGTTCACTGCGGGCTGGATGGGTTTCTCGCCTTGGATTTGATACAGAAAAAGACGTGAGAGTTTGCCTCTCACGTCTTTCTTGTTAGCTTGATTTTCGTGCACGTAAAACTTATTTGAGCAGCTTAATTACTCGCTGAACTCGAGGAATGCGCAGTATCCGCGATAGGCCTCAAAGATGTCGGCCTTGTTTGCAATCTCCCAAGGTGCGTGCATGGAAAGAACAGGAACACCGCAGTCGATGACGTGCATGCCATATTTAGCCAACATATATGCGATAGTTCCGCCGCCACCAGCGTCAACGCGGCCAAGCTCAGCGGTCTGGAACTGAACGCCGGCGTTGTCCATAATGCGACGAATCAGTGCTACGTACTCGGCATCAGCGTCGTTGGAGCCAAACTTGCCGCCACTACCAGTGAACTTGTTGAATGCAAGGCCGTGACCCATGATGGCAGAGTTCTTAATTTCAAAGCTACCCGTAAAGCTAGGATCATAACCAGCAGAAACATCACTGGAGAGCATGTAGGAGTTGGCCATGCAGCGACGCAGGGAAAGTGGAGACTCAAAACCGGCAAGTGCCAGGACCTCTGCCATGATGTTCTCAAAGAAGAGGGAGTTCATGCCAGTAGCGCCAACGGAGCCAATCTCTTCCTTGTCGGTCAGAATGGTAACGGAGGTACGTGCAGGAGTGTCGCACTCAAGCTGCGCAATCAGGGAAGGGTAGGAGCAGCTGCGGTCGTCGTGACCGTAGCCCAAGATCATGGAGCGGTCAAAGCCCATGTCACGAGCAGGACCTGCAGGAACAATCTCAAGCTCAGCGGAGAGAAGGTCTGCTTCCTCAATGCCGTAGAGGTCCTTCAGGATGTTGATGACGTTAGCCTTAACAGCTTCCTTTGGCTCATCACCCTCTGCATCAGTGGGTTTCTCGCCATTCTGGCCCCAAACAAGTGGACGATTGCCAACAATGAGGTCAAGCATCTCACCCTCGATGACCTTGGAAGCAGTCTTTCCAAGCTGCTCAGCGCTCAAGTGGATGAGAAGGTCGGAGATGCAGAAAACAGGGTCAGTTGGATCCTCGCCAACGCATACGTTTACGACGCTACCGTCTTTAAGTGCAAGAACGCCATGAATTGCCAGAGGAATAGTGACCCACTGGTATTTTTTGACGCCGCCGTAGTAGTGGGTGTCAAGGGTAGCAAGCTCATTGCGCTCCTCGAGAGGATTCTGCTTGACGTCCAGGCGAGGGGAGTCGATGTGAGCACCAAGAATGTTTAGACCCTCTTCCAGGGATTTGGTACCAATCTGGACAAAGATGACGGACTTGCCGCGAATGTCTGCGTAGACTTTGTCGCCAGCCTTGAGGTTTTTACCTGCTGTGATGGCGTCTGAAAGCTTAACGTAACCTGCTGCTTCGGCAAGTTTGATAGCGCTTGCGGCGCACTCGCGCTCAGTCTTGTTTTCGGAGATAAACTTTCTGTAGCCCTCGGTGAACGACTGGAGTTTGTCCAGGTCCTCCGAGGTGTACTTTTTCCATGCGTTTGTGGTTTCCATACCCATCCTTTCTGCAGCAAGCTCAGTTGAACTGCTGTTTGTTGTTGCTGTTAGGTGTGCCGCCCGTGATGAGACCGCGACTTAGTTGCCTCCGTTGGAGCTGTTTGAGCCAGAACCACTGGATCCGCTGCCAGAACTATTGCCGGAACCGGAGTTCTGATTGGAACCAGAATTGCTGTTTGAGCTGCCCGTTCCGGAGTTGTTGCTGGAAGAATTACTCTCAGACGAGCTGCTTGAGCTGCTCGAGTCGCTGGTCTTTTCCGAACTAGACGAGCTGTCGGAGCTGGTGGTCTCTGATTTTTTGGAGTCAGTGCTCTCCGAAGAGGAATCCTTGGAATCAGTGGACTTGCTTGACTCGTCGGTCTTCTCGCTAGAAGAGCTGGAATCGTCTTTCTTATCCGTCGAATTGCTGGTATTCGTAGTTTTTTCCGTCACAACTGGGGTTGTGCTGACCTTAGGTCCCAAGCCAGATCCGTCGGTGATATAGCTGAGGAACATTGCATAAAGAATGACGGCAGAAATGGTAAAGATAATTGAAATAATGGTCACGATAGTCAGCGCTCTTACGCGCTTGCGAGACAGTGTTGGCGTGCGATATTGTTGAGCTGCATTTGCGTAGCGCTGTTGGGCGGGTGCGTACTGTGGCATCTGCTGGGTAACGTCAACAGGACTTTGATCCACATAGGGATGCGCTGGGAGAGTAGAATCAGCGTCTGCGTAAGAGCTATCTACCTGCTCATTCTCGGAGTTGCGAAAAGAATGCGTGGAGCGTCTAATTACGTTCTGGTAAATCTGCGAGGCAAGTGCCGAAGCTGCTGCACCAACGGCTACGCCAATAATTGAACCAGCGATACCAATTTGATTTGATAGCACAAATGCGGTTACCGCAGCTAGAGAAGTTGCTCAGATTTGC
>NZ_CAUSFQ010000134.1:0-2523 GCF_963530955.1 Lancefieldella parvula
CTAATGACGCCATTAGGTTTAATGGTTATCGAGCAACGGTGTATCAGCCTCTGCCTTCTGCTTCTTCGCAGCAGGTAGACATCACTTTGACGGTTACCGATAAAGAAAATCCTGAGGTAACAGTTTCTAAGACGCTAACGGTTACGGTAAGCCCCCTGAATCAAGCTGACATTGATGCAGAGCTTGCTTTGATGAATGAGTCAAAGGCTCATTTCTGGGACGCTCTTGCTACTCCTTCTGGTCAGCAGGATAAACAGGACAGCGTTTCTGAGTCCTTGGCTACACCAAATAAGTTCTATCGAGCTGCAGATGGCTCTTTGACCTGGTCGTATGATGTTAACAATACCGATAAGACCGCAAGTGGTATTGTGCCTTCGGAGTTCCCAACGTATGACCCTATGGGCCCTGCTGATCAGGCGCGCACCTACAGCTCTTCTCAGCCAACAATCATTCAGAACGAGAACCTTGTTCTAGCACAGACTCCTGAGTACAACACTTCTGTTACGGTTTCTGCGCTTCTTTCAAGTGCACGTTATTCTCGCTATGCAAGCTTGTATCCAGATAATGAGCAGTTCCAGGCTCTTACTAATCAGAAAGTTTCTGCCACCTTTACCGTGGCGGGCGAGAAGGGCGCTCGATCTGCAGAGGAAGATCCAGACCCAAGTCAGCTTGTTTCCGTCACTCTTTCTGTAGTAGGTCTTGATAAAGACGGTAAGCCTCAGCACTGGGCTCCTACGCAGACTATTGAGGTCCGTAAGGGTACCACTGCTGACAAGGTAACGTATGACTACCTGAAGAATAATGGCCTTACCTACGATGCAGCGGGCGGTTATTTGTCTTCTATTACGTCGCCTTCACAGGGACTTACACTTGCAACAGCGCAGGTAGATGGCGCCTATAAATGGTGGCAGTTCTTTGTAAACGGTCAGCTTTCGGACAAGATGGCAAACAACGTTGCCTTGGACGAAAACACTACCATTACCTGGACATATGGTGGTCAGGATAGCTCTATTCCAACTCCTCAAAATGAGTTGGTCATCAATCCATTTGCTGAGCACCCTAATTACGATGCATCTTGGGGCGGTTTTGGTAGCGGAAACGGTTCCACTACTACGCAGAGCACCCCAATTAACTCTGCAGCCTTGCGCTGGAGTGTTACTGAGGGAACTCAAAATGCACCAGGATTTATTTCTGACCAGGTCATTGTTAAAGATACTGTCTATTACGTAAGCGGTTCTACTCTCAAAGCAGTTGACGCTGCAACAGGTAACCTTATTGCTGAGGCACAGATTGGCTCTAAGGTCTCGTACTTTGCACGTCCTCTGTACGTTAATGGCATGATTGTTGTTGCTACCGATGATGGCTGTCTTACTGCTTTCTCGGCAACAACTATGGAGTGCATCTGGAAGACAGAACCCCTGGATACTACTAATACGCTGCAATCTGTTTCTAGCCTGACGGTTAATAACGGCACTATCTTGGCTGAGTTTACTAAGATGAGTGGATTTGACGCAGCTGGCGGCTACATGGTTGCTGTTGACGCTACGACGGGCGCGCTTCGCTGGAAGCAGAACGCACAACCTGCAAATACACCTGGTGCCACCTCTGGTCAGGCTTCGGGCTATTACTGGTCTGGTGCAGCGGCTTCTGGCTCTGACTTTATGATTGGTGACGAGTCCTCTTCAGTCAGACTCATTAGTGGTACAACTGGTGCCATTGAAGCTGAGCTTAATCTTGGATCGCCAATTCGCGCAGGTATTGTTCCTGTCTCCGTTGATCAAAACGGTAACGGAACCTACCTTGCGGTAACCAGAAATGACGGCACACTGCATCTGATTAGAAGAAATGGCTCTTCTCTTGTTGAGGAGAAGCAGGTCAAATTTGCAGCAGAGTCTACCTCTACGCCAACAATCAGCGGTTCTAATGTCTTTGTTAACGGTGTCGATGCTGAGGGCTACGGAACTATCTCTGTGATTTCTCTTGACACCTTTACGGTGACTGACCAAGCTCGTGCTGGCAAGGGTAAGTCTCAGAGCACCCCTCTTGTTTCTGTTCAACAAAACGGTACCTATGCCTACTTCACGGTAAACGGTCTACCTGGTGGCGTATGGGTATACAAGTTGGGCACCAGCCGAGCAGCTCAGATTTACACTCCTGATAAAGATCACCAGAACTACACTACATCGTCGGTAATTGCAGACTTTGAGGGCAATCTTTACTACACCAACGACTCCGGCACGCTTTTCTCGCTTATTAATCAGAAACCTTCTGGCGAGAATACCCAGCCATCTGGAGACATTTTTAGCAGGACAGATTCCACAGCTACAAACGTGCCAGCTCAAGACCCTTCATCTCCAGCTGCGCATGAAACTTCCTCGACCACCGCTGCGAGTGCTGGTGAGGAGGTTACAAAGGCTCCATCTGAGAACAAGACTGCAGACACTAACTCTGACGAGAAGCAGCTTCCACCTACTGAATACTCAAATAAGCAGGCCGCTGCCCCACAGCAGGTGTCCTCTGCGC